>CALAKR010000057.1 GCA_937923225.1 uncultured Aquabacterium sp.
ACCAGTGCCGCCGTGAAGGCTAGAGCCGACTGGATGGTGACCAGCTCCTGCGCGCTGGCCATCGTCAGCCACCTGAAAGAGCAAGGCGAGAAGGTGCTGTGGGCCCCCGACCGCCACCTGGGCCGCTACATCCAGCAGCAGACCGGCGCCGACATGCTGATGTGGAACGGTGCCTGCATCGTGCACGATGAGTTCAAGGGCCTGGAGCTGGACCTGCTCAAGGCGCAGCACCCTGGCGCCAAGGTGCTGGTGCACCCCGAGTCGCCCGAAAGCGTCGTCGCGCAGGCCGATGTGGTCGGCTCCACCTCGCAACTGCTCAAGGCCGTGGTCGAGCTGGACGCGCCCGCCTTCATCGTGGCCACCGACAACGGCATCCTGCACCGCATGCGCCAGCTGGCGCCCAACAAGCTGCTGATCGAGGCGCCCACCGCCGGCAACAGCGCCACCTGCAAGAGCTGCGCGCACTGCCCCTGGATGGCGATGAACGCGCTGCAGGGCGTGCTGGCCTGCCTGGAGCAAGGTTCGGGCGAAATCCATGTCGATGAGCCCACCCGCATCAAGGCCCACGGCTGCATCGACCGCATGCTGGATTTCGTGGCCCGCAACCCCTCGGCCATCACCAAGCCGGCACAGGGCTTCGTGCCCAACGTGGGCGCGGCCTGATCCCGCCCTGGCCTGCTTTGTCGTTTTCCTGAATCGCTGATCCCCATGTTCGACCACAACGAAACGCTGGCCGAGGCCCGCGCCCGCAACATCCGTGACGCCCTGTTCGAAGACGTGGGCGTGTGCGACTGGACCGCTGCGCTGGTCAAGCCCGGTCAGCGCGTCAAGGCCCGCCTGCTGGTGCGCGAAGAGGCCGTGCTGTGCGGCCGCGAGTGGTTCGAAGGCTGCCTGCGCGGCCTGGACGAGCAGGCACAGATCAATTGGGCCTACAACGAGGGCGACCGCATGGCGCCCGACACCCAGGTCTGCGCCATCGAGGCCGATGCCCGCGCCCTGCTCACCGCCGAGCGCCCGGGCCTGAACTTCCTGCAGACCCTGTCGGCCGTGGCCACGCTCACGCGCCAGCACATGGACGCCATCGAGGGCGCCTCACCCAACCCGCGCGGCTGCAGCGTGCTGGACACCCGCAAGACCCTGCCCGGCCTGCGCCTGGCCCAGAAGTACGCCGTGCGCGTGGGTGGCGGCGCCAACCAGCGCCTGGCCCTGTACGACGGCATCCTGATCAAGGAAAACCACATCGCCTCGGCCGGAAGCGTGACCGCCGCACTGCGCAACGCCCAGGCCCTGGTGGCCGAGCAGGCCACGCCCAAGGGCTACGACATCGGCATCCAGATCGAGGTGGAAACGCTCGATCAGTTGCGAGAGGCCCTGGGCGCTGGCGCAGTCAGCATCCTGCTGGACAACTTCACCACCGACCTGATGCGCCAGGCCGTGGCCATCAACCAGGAGCTCACGCAGGGTCAGGCCCTGCTGGAGGCCTCGGGCAGCGTCCAGCTGGACCAACTGCGCGGCATCGCCGCCACCGGCGTGGACCGCATCTCCATCGGCAAGCTGACCAAAGATGTGCGCGCGGTGGATTTCTCGCTGCGCGTGCTCGAACGCATCGCCTGAGGCCTGCGGGCATCCCCAAGCCAAGGGGCAGGCCCGAAAACATCGGCCAAAACGGCATTCTTCACGGCAGCCGGCCCCTGCGCCTGGGCCACACTGCGGCGTACGCCTTGCGCGGCTTGCGCCGCGCCTGTGGCATATGTGTTCTCGCGACCTGCCCTGCTGTAACCGCCCTGTTGTTCCGCTGCCGACGCCATGCCCGCCGACTTCCACACCCTGCGCAACTACTACGAGCGCCAGGTCATCGAATGCGTGACCGATCACTCCCCCAACTACCCCATGCTGACCGACGAGCAGCACCCGGACGTGGCCTGCGTGGCGCTCAATCGCCTGCCGCCGCGCTACATCCGGCATGAGGTGGACCTGGCCTTCTACCTGACCGAGAAGGAACGAATCGAGAACGAGCGTGTGGTGGACGAAGCCGTGCGCTACGCCTTCGAGTTCGTACAGGCCCGCTTTGCGATGCGGGCGCGCCGCTGAGCACCTAACGCCCTCAAAGCGCCCGATTGCGCGCCAGCGGCGGGTTGCGTGCGAAGTAGCGCGCGATGCCCGTGGCCAGAGCATCGGCCAGCTCTTTCTGGTAGTTCTCGTCCTGCAGCTTGCGCTCTTCTTCCGGGTTCGAGATGAAACCGGTCTCAACCAGGATGGAGGGGATATCCGGCGCCTTGAGCACCGCGAACCCGGCCTGTTCCACCCGAGGCTTGTGCAGCTTGCCCACCTTGCCCAGGTGACCCAATACCGACTTGCCCAGTTTGAGGCTGTCTTTGATCTGCGCCGTGGTGGACATGTCCAGCATCGCGCGCATCACCTGCGCATCCTTCGACTTGACATTGACGCCACCCACCATGTCCGAGGCGTTTTCCTTGTTGGCGATCCAGCGTGCCGCCGCGCTGGTAGCGCCGCCCTCTGACAAGGCGAACACCGATGCCCCCCGCGCCTGCGGGTTCAGGAAGGCATCGGCGTGGATGGAGACGAACAGGTCCGCCTGCACGCGCCGCGCCTTGCGCACCCGCTCATGCAGAGGCACGAAGTAATCGGCCTCGCGCGTGAGCATGGCGCGCATGCCGGGCTGGGCATTGATGCGCGCGCGCAGCTTCATCGCGATGGCCAGGGCCACGTGCTTCTCGTACAGACCGCTGGGGCCGATGGCGCCCGGGTCTTCGCCGCCATGGCCAGGGTCGAGCGCCACGATCACCAGGCGCTGCGCGCCGTTGTTCGGGGTCTTGACGTCATCGTCCTCGGCAGGCGCGGCGGCCGACTTGGGCGGTGCGGCCTTGGCCACGGCCCGGTCGGAGGGCGCTTCGCCAGGCTTGCGGCGCAGGTCGGTGATGAAATCGCCCAGGGCATCGTTCATGGCCTCGGCCGCCTGGCGCGAGGCCGTACTGCTGCCATCGGCCGCAGCAGCCTCACCACCTGGGGCCGATGGCGATGAGGCGCCAGGAACTGCCGCCCCCGGTGACGAACCCGCGCCAGCTCCGCTGGGCGCCGATGCCCCAGCAGCCACCTGCAATGCCGCCGCTGGGTCGGTTTCCTTCGTGGGGTACAGGTCGAACACCATGCGGTGCTGGTAGGCCGCCACGGGCGCCAACCCGAACACCTGGGGCTTGACGCCCTGCTTGAGGTCCAGCACCAGGCGGACCACGTCCGGCTTGTTCTGGCCCACGCGCACATGGGCGATGAAGGGATCGTCCGGGCGCACCTTGCGCACCAGATCCTTCAGCTGGGCACTGAGCTCCAGCCCGGTGATGTCGATCACCAGGCGATCCGGGCTGGGCATCAGGAAGTGCTGGGCCTTCAGGGCCACGTCGGATTCCAGCGTGACGCGGGTGTAGTCCTTGGCGGGCCACACGCGCACGGCCACCACCTGGGCGCCCCAGGCCAACTGGGCCGGCCCCAGCAACAGCAGGAGCGAGCCGCGTGCGCCGGCCGCCAGCACGCCGCGGCGGCTGAGCTGCAGGCTGGGCGGGGCGGCAGGTTGTTTCTTCTGGCTCATGCCTTGGTACTCCTCGACGTCACGCCTGCTGAGAGCAAGGCAGACAGGATGTCGTTCCCTTGCGTCGTGTGCGTGCGCAACACCACCTGCCGCGCGCCCTGGGCATCAGTGTCCAGGTCCATCAGCAGATCGGCCGCGGGCAGCAGGCCACCAGCCTTGTCCGGCCACTCCACCACCTTGAGGCCGGGGCCTGCGAAGATGTCTCGAAAGCCTGCGTCCTCCCACTCACGCGGATCGGCGAAGCGGTAAAAATCGAAATGCCACACCGGCAGGCCCTGCGGCTCATAGGGCTCGACGACGGCATAGCTCGGGCTCTTGATGCGGCCTTCAACCCCCAAGGCACGCAGCAGATGCCGCGTGAACGTGGTCTTGCCGGCCCCCAAGGTGCCGCGCAACTCGATCAGCACCGAGGCGCCTTGCTGCAACAGCGGCGTGAGCACGCGGGCCAGCTGCTGGGCGTCAAGGGCACAGTCGTCTTCGGTATGCCAGTACTGGCGCACACCGTCCTGGCTTGCGGCGTCACGGGCCTCAAGGCTCAAGGTTGGGTCGATGGTCGTCGGGCTTGCTACGATCGTCACATGCATTCGGCCCCACCCCCGTCCCCCGCCGCCATGGCCGGTCAACAGACCGACCAGGTCCAGCCCGAGCACCAGGGCTGGAGCGCGCAGGACGTGATGGCGCAACTGCGGCAAAAGGCCGCGATGTTGGGATTTTCTCAGATTGGCGTAGCCGACGTGGACTTGTCAAGTGCTGAGCCGGCTTTCATGGACTGGTTGTCTCGTGGCTTCCACGGTGAGATGCACTACATGGCCAGCCACGGGCTCAAGCGCGCCCGCCCGGCCGAACTGGTGCCTGGCACCGTGCGCGTGATCACCGCGCGCATGAACTACCTGCCCGCCAACGTGCCACCGGGCTGGCAAGGCATCGAATGGGAACGCATGGCGCGGCCCGAAGCCGCCACCGTGTCCATGTACGCCCGCGGTCGGGACTATCACAAGGTGCTGCGCGCCCGCCTGCAGAAGCTGGCCGACGAACTCGCGCTGATCATCGGCCCCTTCGGGCACCGCGTGTTCACCGATTCGGCCCCGGTGATGGAGGTGGAACTGGCCAGCCGCAGCGGCCTGGGCTGGCGGGGCAAGCACACGCTGCTGCTGTCACGCGAGGCAGGCTCCACCTTCTTTCTGGGCGAAATCTTCGTGGACGTGGCCTTGCCGCTGACCGAGCCCGAGACCGCGCACTGCGGCGCCTGCACCGCCTGCATCGACATCTGCCCCACACAAGCCATCGTCGGTGAGAAGCTGGTGGATGCGCGGCGCTGCATCTCCTATCTCACCATCGAACACGGCGGGCCGATCCCGGAGGCGCTGCGCCCGCAGATGGGCAACCGCATCTATGGCTGCGATGACTGCCAGCTGGCCTGCCCCTGGAACAAGTTCGCGCAACGCGCCAGCGTGCCCGACTTCGATGTACGCCCAGCGCTGGACGGCCCGAGCCTGCTGGATTTGTGGGCCTGGGACGAGGCGCGCTTCCTGCGCCTGACCGAAGGCAGCCCGATACGGCGCATCGGCTTCGCGCGCTGGCAGCGCAACATCGCCGTGGCCATGGGCAACGCCTTGCAGGCCTTGTCAGGCGGCAACACGACACCTGACGCACAGGCGCAAGCCCGACGCATCCAGGGGGCTTTGCAGGCCTGGCTGCAGGCACCGCCGGCCGGCACGGATGTCGACCTGGTCGGCGAGCACGTGCGCTGGGCGCTGTCACGCATGGCGCCTGCGTAAGGGTCGCATAAGGGGCGCAGAAGGCCTGCATGACCATCGAATGAGCGCGGGCATGCGTGCCCGCCCTCACCACGCGATCAGCCGTTGACCAGCACCAGCTTGCCGCGCACCTGGCGCGAACCCATCAGCGTGAAGGCTTCCTTGATCTGCGACATCGGCAGCTTGTGCTCGATCAGCGGCTTGATCTTGCCTTCCATGTACCAGGCGGCCAGCTGCATCAGGCTGGCGGCATTGTTCTGGGGCTCGCGCTTGGCGAACTCGCCCCAGAACACGCCCATCACCGACGCGCCCTTGAGCAGCGTCAGGTTCAGCGGCAGCGAAGGGATCTGGCCGTTGGCAA
>CALAKR010000058.1 GCA_937923225.1 uncultured Aquabacterium sp.
CACCCCTCCCCACCTTCAGCGCATCTCTCTGGTCTCCGGGCGCACCCAGCGCGACACCTTCGGAGACCTCCATGCCTGCTTCCCGCGTCCTCACGGACATCGACCACCAACGCCTGTTCGACCTCGTCGAGCGCCAGGGCACCGCCTCCTCCGGCAGCGACACCCACCACACCATCGACGCCCTGATGGACGTGCTCGACTTCGCCGACCTGGTGCCCTCCAAGGCCGTGCCGGGCCACATCGTCACGATGCGTTCGCGCGTGGTCCTGATGGGCCAGGCCCACGGCAGCACCCGCCGCCTGACCCTGAGCTACCCGCACGACGATGTGAGCGGCGGCCTGTCCGTGCTCACGCCACTGGGCACCGCCCTGCTGGGCACGCGCGTGGGCCAGCAGGTGAACTGGACGGGGCTGGACGGTGCCATGCACCACGCGGTGGTGGCCGCCATCCAGTACCAGCCTGAGGCCGCAGGCCAACTCCACCTCTGACAACCACCGGGCACCACCACCGCCTGGCACCCCGAGAAGCGCGGAAAAACCGCGTCACCTCGCCCAAACGCGGCCAAGTTGCGGACAATGGGCGCAAAGCGACGTCTTTGCGCCCCCATGTCCCTGCCCGCTCCCCCCCCTGCCCCTGCATCCGCCGCCTCGCCGGTGGTGTCCGTCTCGCACCTCGTCCTCCGCGCCAAACAGCTGGAGATCGACGCGCTCAAGCACCTGGCCGCCCGCGCCGAACTGGTCGACGTGGTCGGCCAGCTCATCCACGCCTTGCAGCGTGAGCGCGGCGCCACCAGCGTCTACCTGGCCTCGGGCGGGCAGCAGTTCCTCGAGGTGCGCCAGAACGCCGTCGCACAGGCCCAGCCGCTCGAAGCCCAGGCCCGCGCCGTGTTCGCCACCCAGATCGAACCGGGCCACGGCGCCTCGGCCCGCATGCTGTCGATGATGGCCTGGGCCCTGCACGGCCTGGACATGCTCGACGGGCTGCGCGCCCAGATCGAGCAGCGCACGCTCAGCGCTCATGATTCGGTGGCCGCCTTCAGCCGCCTGATCGCCGGGCTGGTCGAGCTGATCTTCCATGTGGCCGATGCCACCGCGCACCCCGGCATCTCGCGCCTGCTGGTGGCCTTCCTGCACCTGGTGCAGAGCAAGGAAGCCGCCGGCCAGGAGCGCGCCGTGGGCGCCCTGCTCTATGCCTCCGGCCACGGCGACGAGGCCCAGCAACAGCGCCTGATCCACCTGATCGACGCCCAGGAAAGCAGCCTGCGCGTGTTCGAGGAGTTCGCCGAGCCCGCGCTGCGCGCCCGCTGGGAGCAGCACCTGCTCACGCCCGGCGTGGCCCGCCTGGAGCGACTGCGCCGAACCCTGTGCACTGCGCGCCCCGGTGCCGCGCTCGACACCCAGCTCAGTGACGACTGGTTCGAGGTCAGCAGCGCCCACATCACCGCGCAATGGGATCTGCAGCAGCAACTGGTGCAGGCCCTGCGCCAGCACTGCGACGCCCAGGTGCGCGCCGCCGAACAGGCTCTGCTCGATGCCGAAGGCCTGCTGCAACAGCTGCGCGACAACCCCTCGCCGCACGCACAGGCGGTCGAACGCTTCTTCGATGCCGCCGCGCAGCCTGGCAGCGTACCCCTGCCCGCCGCCGTCACCGAAGGCCTGGCCAAGCGCATCGACACCGCCGCCCAGCAGACACAGGCCTCATCACTGCTGGACATGCTGCAGGCCCAGTCCGCACGTCTGGCCACCATGGAGGCCGAGCTGGAAACCGCGCGCCGCACGCTCAACGAGCGCAAGGTGATCGAACGCGCCAAGGGCGTGCTGATGTCGCGCATGGGCCTCACGGAAGAAGCGGCTTTCCGCGCCCTGCAGAAAACCTCCATGGACCAGAACCGCCGCCTGCTGGATGTGGCCGAGGCCACGCTCTCGCTGCCGGATTTTGCCTTTCCCCGGCCTGGCTCGGGCTCCTGAGGCTAGCCGCCCCAGCGCGCTGGCATGCGTCTAGCTTGCCTTCAGCGCATCAGGCTAAAGGCGGCCTGAAAACCACCCTGCATGGTGCCAACGCGCCCCGGGGTGGTGCACCAACGTGTGGATAACGGCGTCCAACCCAGCGTCCTGCTCCGGCAGGGTGCGGTGGTGGGCGCTTTTTTCATGCCTGCGAGGCACTGAAGACCGAGCCCTCACCGTGGCCTGTCCTTCATTGCTCCAAAGGAATCCCATGGCCTACCTCGCCCCAGCCGAATTCGTCACCAAAATGGTCGACGCCGGTGAATCCAAACTGCTGATGTCCACCCGCGACACGCTGATCCGCTCCTACATGGCCGGTGCCATCCTGGCACTGGCCGCGGCCTTCGCGGTCACCGTCACCGTCAACACGGGCAACGCGCTGGTCGGCGCCATGCTGTTCCCGGTCGGCTTCATCATGCTCTACCTGCTGGGCTTCGACCTGCTGACCGGCGTGTTCACCCTGGCCCCGCTGGCCGTGTTCGACAAGCGCCCCGGCGCCACCTGGGGCGGCGTGTTCCGCAACTGGACGCTGGTGTTCTTCGGCAACTTCGCGGGCGCCCTCACGGTGGCCGTGTTCATGGCCATCATCTTCACCTTCGGCTTTGCCGAGGCACCCAACGCCATCGGCCAGAAGATCGGCCACATCGGCGAAGGCCGCACGGTGGGCTACTCGGCGCATGGCGCCTCCGGCATGCTGACGCTGTTCATCCGTGGCGTGATGTGCAACTGGATGGTCTCCACCGGCGTGGTCGCCGCGATGATGTCCACCAGCGTCTCGGGCAAGGCCATCGGCATGTGGATGCCCGTGATGATCTTCTTCTACATGGGCTTCGAGCACAGCATCGTCAACATGTTCCTGTTCCCCTCGGGCCTGCTGCTGGGCGGCAACTTCACGATCATGGACTACCTGATCTGGAACGAGATCCCCACCGTGATCGGCAACCTGGTGGGCGGCCTGACCTTCGTGGGCGCCACGCTGTACGCCACGCACTACAAGACCGCGCCCAAGCGCATCGCCGCCTGATCGCGCCCATGCACCCCGTCCCCACCGCACCGGCTCGCCGGGCGGTGCCCCGGCCATGACCGGCGCCCTGCGCATCACGCTCGGCCAGCATTCGCGGGCCGGGCGCAAGGCCGTGAACCAGGATTTCCACGGCGCGGCCGTGCCCACCGGCGCGCTGCTGCACACCAAGGGCATCGCCATCGCGATCGCCGACGGCATCGGCAGCAGCGCCGTCAGCCAGGTGGCCAGCGCCGCCGCCGTGCGCAGCTTCCTGGATGATTA
>CALAKR010000059.1 GCA_937923225.1 uncultured Aquabacterium sp.
GCTGGGCTCGGCCTGCCGTTTCACGCCCACCTGTTCAGCTTACGCACTGGAATCCTTGCAAAAGCATGGCCCGGCAGCGGGCACTTATCTGAGCGCGCGGCGTCTATTGCGCTGCCACCCGGGTTGCCCGGGCGGCCATGACCCGGTGCCTGATCGGGCACCGCGTCTGTTTTCTTTCCTGTCTTCCACTTCTTCTTCGTCTGAAGCACCCCGCCCATGAATGATATGCGTCGGACCATTCTGTGGTCAGTGTTTGCGTTCTCGCTGCTGATGCTGTGGGACGGCTGGCTGCGCCACACCGGCCAGCCTTCCATGTTCGCCCCCGCACCGGCGGCTTCCGCCGCATCGGCACCTTCCGGCTCGGCCCAGGCTTCCGGTGCAACGGATGCCAGTTCGGTGCCGCCGCCTTCGGCCACCGGTGGCAATGCCGCCGTGCCCGTGGCGGCTGCAGCCTCGGGCGCCGCGGTGCCTGGCGCTGCGCCGGCCGTGCCGCGCCAGCAGCTGGTGCTGACCACCGACGTGCTGCGCGCCACGGTGGACACGCAGGGCGGCAACCTGGTCAAGGTCGAGCTGCTCAAGTACACCGACCAGGATCACCCTGAAAAGAACGTGCTGGTGCTGGATCCGGCCCACTCCTACTCGGCCCAGTCGGGCCTGGTGGGTGCGGCCGGAACGGACCTGCCCAACCACACTTCGGCCATGGCCCCGGTCACGGCCGAGCGCACGCTGGCCGATGGCCAGGACGCCCTGGTGCTCAAGCTCGAATCGGCGCCCGTCAACGGCGTCAAGCGCGTGCTGACCTACACCTTCCCGCGTGGCGGCTATGCCGTCGGCGTCAAGCAAGAGGTGGTCAACACCTCGGGCACCACGGTGCGCCCGCAGGTCTATGTGCAGCTGGTGCGTGATGGCGTGGTACCGGCCTCGTCGGGCTTCTTCGGCGCGCCCACCTCGTACGTGGGCCCGGCCTTCTACACGGCCAACTCCAAGTTCAAGAAGGTGGAGTTCAAGCACATCGACGACAACAGCACCGAGTTCGACAAGACGGCCAACAACGGCTGGGTGTCGGTGGTGCAGCACTACTTCGCATCGGCTTGGCTGAACACGCAGGACACCTCGCGCGAGTTCTTCGCGCGCAAGGTGGGCACCAACCTGTACGCCGTGGGCATGCTGTTCAACCTGGGTGAGGTGGCTGGAGGCCAGAGCAAGGCGTTCGAGTCGCAGCTCTACGTGGGCCCGCAGGAAGAAAAGAAGCTCGAAGCCCTGGCCCCCGGCCTGGAGCTGGTCAAGGATTACGGTCTGGTCACCATCCTGGCCAAGCCGCTGTTCTGGCTGCTGTACTACCTGCACAGCCTGCTGCAGAACTGGGGCTGGTCCATCGTGGCCCTGGTGGTGCTGCTCAAGGCCGCCTTCTACTGGCTGAACGCCAAGGCCTACCGCTCGATGGCCAAAATGAAGGCCATCAATCCGAAGATCATGGAGATGCGCGAGCGCCTCAAGGACAAGCCGCAGCAGATGCAGCAGGAGATGATGAAGATCTACCGCGAGGAGAAGGTCAACCCGATCGGCGGCTGCCTGCCGATCATGATCCAGATCCCGGTGTTCATCGCGCTGTACTGGGTGCTGCTGTCGTCCGTCGAGATCCGCAACGCGCCGTGGATCGGCTGGATCACCGACCTGTCGGTGAAGGATCCGTACTTCGTGCTGCCGCTGCTGATGACGCTGTCCACGCTGCTGCAGACCTGGCTGAACCCGACGCCGCCGGATCCCCTGCAGGCCAAGATGATGTGGATCATGCCGCTGGTGTTCTCGGTGATGTTCTTCTTCTTCCCGGCCGGCCTGGTGCTGTACTGGCTGACGAACAACATCCTGTCGATCGCCCAGCAGTGGATGATCAACAAGCAGATCGAGGGTGCGACGAAGAAGGCCTGATCGGTCTCTTGTCAAAGCCGCACGTGTGCGAAAGGGCCCTGAGGGGCCCTTTTTTCATGTCGATTGATTGTGTGTGGATGGCTGGCGCGGTGTTCAGCCAGGCCAGCCCTGTGTGACAACGGTCAGCGGCGACGGCGCATCACGGCCAGAGCGCCCAGGCCGGCAGCCATCAAAGCCCAAGTGCCAGGCTCGGGCACGGATTGCACGTACAGGGTGGGCGTGCCGGTGCTCCCGCCCCACTGAGACACCTCGATCCTGCCTCCAGCGCTGAACTGCACGCCGTAGGGGTTTTGCAGCACGATGGTGCCGCCCTGCTGCAGGCTCACGTCCGTCGGCGAGTTCGGACTGGTGGCCCGGACTAACAGGCTACCGGAGGGCGAAGAGGGCTGTCCGATGGAGACTCCGGCACCTGGCTGCAACTGCACCAGGCCGCTGGGAATAGGCCTGGGCGTTTGCCCGATGGAGCCGGCATTGATGGTCAGTGTCGAATCGCCCAGCAGTGAGATGTCTCCCTGCATGTCGATCAGCGGTGCCGTGAGCGTGAGTGCTGCACCTTGAATGAGGACGTCGATCAGGGTGATGCTGGTGTCACTGGAAATGGTGATGGCCTCATCGGACACGATGGAGCCACCGGACAGGCTCAGTGCGCCATGGCAGCTGATGCTCAGACCGAAGGCCGTGGTGTTCAGGGCCAGGGTCTGGCCGCAAGTGAAAGAGGTGTTGAAGGTGGCCGCCGCCTGTGCGCTGCCCGCCAGCATGGACGCGGCCAGAACCAGGCCGCGCATCGTCATCGATCGCATGAAGTCTCCCTGTTGATGGTGCCGAGGTGGGCTGTGTACCGGCCTCGATCGTGAGAGAGTGTAAGGAATCCGGCCATGCGAAGCATGACAGTCGCCAACCGTGCGATCTGCACCCCCACGACCAAGGGGTGCGCAGAATCCTTCGCGTAGAAACCCTTTTGACGCGGCGCAGCGTGAAGCGTAAAACTATCGACTGTTAAACGTCGATAGAAAAACCTAAGGTAAAGCACATGCGCAAGCTGTTGTTAAGCTGGACCTTCCTGGGCGTGGCCCTGGCGCTGGGGATCTGGTCCACCATCGCGCTGGACTACGACCAGAACAAGGTCGTGCTGTACTTCCTGCTGCCCTACTTCGCGCTGGCCACCCTGATGCAGTACGTGTGGCCCGAGCAGCCCAACCAGTTCGAGCCCGGCGAGGTCTGGACGGACATCCTCAACAACGCCGCCCTGCTGGGCATCACGGCGCTGCAGGGCGCGATCGTCCATTGGATGGCGGCGGGCGGCAACGGCCTGCTCTTCCAGTGGGGCTGGCTGCCCGAATCTTTCGCGGCGCACCATCTGCCCATGTGGGGCCAGGTGCTGGTGGCCTGGCTGGTGTTCGACTTCATGTTCTACGCCACGCACCGCATCGCGCACGAGGTCGATTTCTTCTGGCGCTTCCACAGCGTGCACCACAGCGCCAATCGGCTGAGCTTCATGAACGCCAGCCGCGTGCATCCCATCGACATCATCTGGCGGCGCCTGGTGCCGCTGTTCGTGGCTTTCCAGACCGGTGTGAGCCCCGAAGCCATGATCATGGCCAACACCATCGGCGCCACGCTGGCGGTGATCACGCACATGAACGTGGATTTCCGCTTCGGCGTGCTGAACTATGTGTTCGGCTCCAACGAGGTGCATCGCTGGCACCACTCCAACAAGATCGAGGAGGCCAAGAACTTCTCGGTGGTGATGATCTGGGATCACCTGTTCGGCACCTTCGTGTACCACCCGCAGGGCCAGGCGCGCCCCGAGAAGATGGGCCTGTTCAACGAGCTGTACTACCCCCGGCACAACTTCTGGGGCCAGCTGCTGATCCCCTTCACCTGGAAGCGCTGGAAGGCGCGCCAGGCCGCTGCTGCGCAGGATGCCGTGCCGACTGAGCCCGCTTTCAGCGAGACCTTGCCCGCGCAGCGTGTGGCCGGTGATGACGGCAAGCCGTTGACGGCTTGATGGCGCACAGGCTCTTGATGCCTACCTGAGCAGGCCTACTTGCGCATCAACGCCTGACAGCCGATTCACCCATCGCCGACAATGACGGCCTGGCCGCCTGCGCACCGCGGCCACGACTGTCAAGGAATCGAGCAGCAAGATGGCGTGGACCGATCGAAACAGCCCCATCGTGGCCGTGGCCACGGCCCCCGGCCGGGGTGCCGTGGGCATGGTACGGGTGTCCGGCAAGGGGCTGGCGCCGCTGGCCCGTGCCCTGACGGGCCGCGACCTGGCCCCGCGCCACGCCACCTACGGCCCCCTGCGCGATGCGCGCGGCGAGGCCATCGACCACGGCCTGGCCATCTACTTCCCGGGCCCTCACAGCTACACCGGCGAAGACGTGCTGGAGCTGCAGGCCCACGGCGGCCCTGTGGTGCTGCAGTTGCTGGTGGCACGCTGCCTGGAGGCAGCTGCATCCATCGATACCGCGACTGGCCGTGCCCTGCTGCCCGGCCTGCGCCTGGCCGAGCCTGGCGAGTTCACCGAGCGTGCCTTCCTCAACGACAAGATCGACCTGGCCCAGGCCGAGGCCATCGCCGACCTGATCGACGCCAGCACCGAAGCCGCCGCACGCTCGGCCAGCCGCTCGCTGGGCGGCGCGTTTTCAGGCGAGGTCAACACACTGCGTGACCGCCTGATCGAGCTGCGCATGCTGGTCGAGGCCACGCTGGATTTTCCGGAAGAAGAGATCGACTTCCTGGAAAAGGCCCGTGCCCGCGAGCGCCTGGACAAGCTGGCCCAGGCGCTGGACGGCGTGCTGGCCCACGCCCGCCAGGGTGCCTTGCTGCGCGAGGGCCTGCAGGTGGTGCTGGCCGGCCAGCCCAACGCGGGCAAGAGCTCGCTGCTCAACGCGCTGGCCGGGGCCGAGCTGGCCATCGTCACGCCCATCCCTGGCACAACGCGCGACAAGGTCAGCGAGACCATCCAGATCGAGGGCGTGCCGCTGAAGGTGATCGACACCGCCGGCCTGCGGGCCGAGCACGAGGCCAGCGACGAGGTCGAGCGCATCGGCATGGCGCGCAGCTGGGAAGCCATCGGCCAGGCCGATGTGGTGCTCTTCCTGCATGACCTGACGCGTGTGGACGAACCCGCCTACGCGCAGGCCGATGCCGGCATCGCGCAGCGCCTGGCCGAGGCCGTGGGTGGCCGGGTGCCGGTGCTGCACGTGCTCAACAAGGCCGATGCGGCGGGCGCGCACACCGTGGCCGCACACCTGGCGCTTGAGCTTGCGCCGCACGGCGAGCGTGTGGCGCTGTCAGCCCGCACGGGCGAGGGCCTGGAGCCCTTGCGCCGCGAACTGCTGACCCTGGCCGGCTGGCAGCACAATGCCGAAGGGGTGTTCATCGCGCGCCAGCGCCATGTGCAGGCGCTGCGCGAGGCGAGAGGGCACTTGGAAATGGCGCAACTGCATGCGGCTCAGGCCGATGGCGCACTGGATCTGCTGGCCGAAGAGCTGCGCCTGGCGCACGATGCGCTGGGGCGCATCACCGGGGCGTTCTCGGCGGATGACTTGCTGGGGGAAATCTTCAGCAGGTTTTGCATTGGCAAGTAGGCATGCCATGCGGCGCGTGGCTTCAGCGCCCCGTTGAACCTTTGCACAGGCTCATGTTGTGCCAGGTGGCACGGGCCGTGGCGATGTAGTTGTCAAAGTCGCAAGGGGGCATCTCGCCTTTCAGCCCTTGCTCGTCGGCCTGGCCTGAGGCCCTGGTGTCCTCCAGCAGCTTGAGGCATTGCCCGGGATCGCCCGCATGGAAATGGGCCAGGGCCAGATCATTGCGGATGCGGTCTGCCTCGATCCAGTCCAGGAAATCACCGCACTGCGCCAGCACGGGGCTCAGTGCCGCCACCGCCTGGGGGTACTGCTTGGCGCGGTAATGCACGATGAAGGTGTCGCGGGCCTTGCGCTGGCCTGCGCGGCTGCAGTGCGCCGAAGGCTTGCGGTAGGTTCCACCGATGTGAGCCCGCGCTCCGCAATGCCGGCTGCAGGCTTCGCCGTTCTGCAGCGGCAGGTCGAGCCACTGTCCCTGGTGCGATGGTGTCAGGCGGACACGGCAGGATGGGCCGGTAGTGTCATCGGACTCATCGTCGGTCTGTACGTAGCCTCCCTTGACCTGTCCTGACATGCTGCACGAATGGCAGTTGGCGCCCGTGGTTTCCAGCGAAAAGCGCGTCTGGCCATGCTGGCGTTCTACCTTCAGCACCCCGGAGTCGCCGGAGCGGATGTATTCGCCCGGCGCGATCGGCTGCGCAGACAGTGAACTGCAGAGTGCGAAGGCCAGCAGCACTGCGGAGAAGAACCGTGAACGCCCCATGTCTGTTTGTGATGCGTGTCAGCCGCCATTGGCTGGCGGCAAGGTTACCAGCTTGTTCACATCGAAGCCCTGCGTCTGCAGGCGTGCCTTGATCGACTGCAGGTCCTGGACGGGCAGCGTGGGCGTGCGCGCCAGGATCCACAGGTACTCGCGCGTGGGCTCGCTGACCACGCTGTAGCGGTAGTCATCCGCCAGCTGGATAACCCAATAAGGCGCCCACACACCCGGGAACCACGAGATGATGGCCGGCGCGAAGCGCACTTCCAGCCGTGCGGTGCTGACCGGCTCGGCCAGCGGGATGCCGAAGAAGCGCTTTTGCTGCAGGCGGGCACGGCCGACAGCCTCATCAGTTTTGCCTTCGGCGGTGCCGCAGCGGTTGATCACTTCGATCTGACCATAGGCCAGCAGCTTGTAGTCGGCCGTGACATCGCGGGTGCACTGTTTCTGAAAGGTGTTGGGGAAGTAGGCGATCTGGTACCAGCGGCCCATGTAGCGGTTGACGTCGACGGAGGGGACCGTCTCAAGAGGGGCCGGCGTGGCGGCGAAGCTCTGTCCGGCGGTGAGCAGGGCCAGGGCGGCCAACAGCGAGACATGCCAGGGAGAAGACAGACGGGCGCCAGTGCTCATGGGAACTCCTTTTCTGATCAAGGTTGGACTGACGCCGTTGTAGCAGAGGAGGCGATGACCGGACATGTGTGCTTGCAGTGACCCTGCCATCGCCCGGCCTAAGCACTCTGGCCGATAGTGGAGCCCGATGCCGAGCACACCCGTTCCCACCGACACCCTCAAGCGTTACCTG
>CALAKR010000060.1 GCA_937923225.1 uncultured Aquabacterium sp.
ACCCATCCGGATCAAGAAGACACAGGAGCTTCACACCGTGGATCGCATCCCCATCCTCAAGTTGGGCAAGGCACTGCTGGTCACCATTCAGGTCGACATGCACGACCAGCTGGCCACCGCGCTCGAAGAAGATCTCACCAACATGATCGTGGCCACCGGGGCGCGCGGCGTACTGATCGACATCTCCGCCTTGGACATCGTGGACAGCTTCATCGGCCGCATGCTCGACAACATTGCCGCCGTCTCGCGCATCCTCGATGCGGAAACGGTGGTGGTGGGCATGCGCCCGGCGGTGGCCATCACGCTGGTGGAGCTGGGCCTGTCCCTGGGCGGTGTCAAGACCGCGCTGGACGTGGACCGCGGCATGGCCATGATCCGACAACGCGCGGCTTTTGACGCCGACGATGAGGCTGACGGCGAGGAAGAAGACCACGGTGCTTGAAACCCAGGACATCCGCTGCTCGGAAGACGTGGTGAGGGTGCGCCAGAAGGTGCGCGCCCTGGCCGCGCAAGCAGGCCTGGGCCTGGTCGACCAGACCAAGATCATCACCGCCGCCAGCGAACTGGCCCGCAACACGCTGGACTACGGCGGCGGCGGGCATGTCGAGATGGAAACCATCACCCTGCCCCGCCGTGGCGTGCGCCTGGTCTTCATCGACCAGGGCCCGGGCATCAAGGACATCGACGCGGCCCTGCGCGACGGCTTCACCACCGGCAACGGCATGGGGCTGGGCCTGGGCGGAGCCAAGCGGCTGTCCAGCGAGTTCGCGATTGAATCCAGCCCAGGCCAGGGCACACGCATCACGCTGGCACGCTGGAAGTAAAAGTTCACCATGTTCGAAGTGCTCGTCTCAGATCCCAGCCAGGTGGCGGAAGCGCGCCGGCGCGCCTCTGCCGCCGCCGCAGAGGCGGGTTTTGGCGAGGTCACCGCCGGCCAGGCCGCCCTGGTGGCCACCGAGCTGTCGTCCAACCTGATCAAGCATGGTGGTGGCGGGCGCCTGGTGATCGGCCCCGGCAACCGCAGCCTGGACCTGCTGGCCATCGACAAGGGCCGCGGCATGGCCGACGTGCAGGCCTGCATGGCCGACGGCTACTCCACCGCTGGCACCCGTGGCCAGGGCCTGGGCGCCGTGCAGCGCCTGGCGCAATCCGTGGACGTGGCCTCGACCCCTGGGGCGGGCACCGTGGTGTGGGCCCGGCTGGTGGCCGCCGACGACAACGATGCCGAGGGCCTGGCCGAGCACATCCACCGTCCGCCCGTGCTGCGCAATGCCGGCGTGTGGGCCGTGCAGGTGCCGATGCCGGGCGAGGACGTCTGCGGTGACGGCTGGGGCTGGCACGAGGATGACGCCGGCCGCACCGTGTTCGTGGTCGACGGCCTGGGCCATGGCACCGAGGCCGCGCTGGCCGCCAACGCCGCACTCGCCGAGTTCCGACGCTGTGCCGACGCCTCCCCCGCCGAGATCGTGGACGCCGTGCACCACGGCATCCGCCACACGCGCGGCGGGGCCGTGGCCGCAGCCCGCATCGACTGGAACAGCGCCACCGTGTCGTTCACAGGGCTGGGCAACATCGCCGGGGTGCTGCTGCTGCCATCGGGGCAAACCCGCCGCATGGTCTCGCTCAATGGCACGGCCGGGCACAACGCACGCAAGGTGCAGTCCTTCGAGTACCCTTGCCCGGACAACGCCCTGATGGTGATGCACTCCGACGGCATCGGTACCGGCTGGTCGGGCGAGCGCTACACGCCATTGCTGTGGCGCCATCCCATGCTGCTGGCCGGCGCGCTGTACCGGGATTTCAGCCGGGGGCGGGACGACGCCACCGTGGTGGTCTGTGGAACGGGCCGGCCATGAGCGACAAGCCCGCCACCTGGATCACGCTGGGCACCATGCGCCTGGTGAACGCCGAGGACGTGGTCGCCGCGCGCTTGAACGCCCGCCAGGCCGCCGAGATGCTGGGGATGGACCGCCAGAGCCAGACCCGCATCGCCACGGCCGTCTCCGAGATCACGCGCAACGCCTTCTCCTACGCCAGCCAGGCCCGCGCCGAGTTCGTGATCGACGGACAGGCGCCGAGCCACAACTTCCTGGTGGTGGTGAGCGATGACGGCCCCGGCATCGATGACCTGGGCAGCGTGCTGGGCGGCCGCAAGGCCTTCGCCCCCGGCCGGGGCAAGGGCCTGTTGAGCGCACGCCGCCTGGTGGACAACTTCGACATCCGCAGCACGCCCGAAGGCACCACCGTGCGCCTGTCGGTACGCCTGCCGCAGGGCGCACTGCAGCGGCTCACCCGAGAGGAGCAGCAGGCCATCGCACAACTGCTGTCGGGCCACCTGGGTGCTGACCCCATCAGCGCGCTGCAGGATCAGAACCGCGAGATCATCGAAAGCCTGAACGACCTGCAGGACCGCCAGGCCGAGACGGCCCGCCTGAACCAGGAGCTGGAAGAGACCAACCGGGGCGTGGTGGCGCTGTACTCCGAGCTGGAAGAAAAGGCCGAGCAACTGCGCGGCGTCAGCGACACCAAGTCGCGCTTCCTCTCGCACATGAGCCACGAGTTCCGCACGCCGCTGAACTCCATCCTGGCGCTCACGCGCCTGCTCGAAGACCGGGTCGATGGCGACTTGAACCCCGAGCAGGAACGGCAGGTGCAGTACATCCGCAAATCGGCCCAGGGCCTGCTGGACATGGTCAACGACCTGCTGGACCTGGCCAAGGTGGAGGCCGGCAAGGTGGACGTGAAGGCCACCGAGTTCACCGTGGACAGCATCTTCGCCTCGCTGCGCGGCACCCTGCGCCCGCTGCTGACCAACCCGGCGGTAGAGCTGCTGTTCGGTAAAACGGCACAGCTGCCCGAGATGTTGGCCGACGAGCAGAAGGTGGTGCAGATCCTGCGCAACTTCATTGCCAACGCACTCAAGTTCACCGAAACCGGCCACGTGCTGGTGGAAGCCCGCCACGATGCCGCCCGCCAGACCATCGTGTTCTCCGTGAGCGACTCGGGCATCGGCATCGACCAGCACAACATCGCGCTCATCTTCGAGGAATTCTCTCAAGTGGACGGCCGCCTGCAGAAAGGCGGCACCGGCCTGGGCCTGCCGCTCACGCGCCGCCTGGCGCTGCTGATGGGCGGCGAGGTGCGCGCCACCAGCCAGCCGGGCCAGGGCTCGACCTTCGAGCTGGTGCTGCCAGTGCGATTCGGGCAAGTGATCAGCACCACCCCGGACGATGACGAGACCGCCCGCGAAACCGCTCACGTGCTGGTGGTGGACGACGAAGAGGCCTTCCGCTACGTGCTGCGCCACATCGCCCAGGACGCCGGCTACGAGGTGCGCGAGGCCGCGGACGGGCTTTCAGCCCTGCAATCCGTCGGGTTGCAGCGCCCTGATATGATTTTTCTTGACTTGGCCATGCCGCAGCTGGACGGCTTCGGTGTGCTGGAGCGGCTGGCCGAATCGTCCGAGCTGGCGTCGATCCCGGTGGTGGTCTGCACTTCGCAGCTGCTGTCCATTGATCAAAAGCGCCAGTTGGCCCGGGCTTACGCCATCGTGCTCAAGCAGGATGTTTCACGCGATGGACTGACCGCGCTGATGCAGGGCATCGCGCGGGACAACCAAGCAAGGAGTGGATGATGACCACCACCAGCGCGCCTCCCACCATTCTCAATGTGGACGACACCGAAGTGGCGCGCTACACGAAGAACCGCACGCTCACGCACGCGGGCTTCAAGGTGGTCGATGCCGTCAGCGGCGGGCAGGGGCTGGAGATGGTCGAGTCCCTGCGACCTGACCTGGTCCTGCTGGACGTGCGCCTGCCCGACATCAACGGCATCGAGGTATGCCGCATCATCAAGGCCCGCTGGCCCAACACCGTGGTGCTGCAGACCTCGGCCACCTTCACCAGCGCCAGCGACCGGGCACGTGGCCTGGAGGGCGGCGCCGATGCCTACCTGATCCAGCCCATCGACCCGGAAGAGCTGGTGGCCTCCGTCAAGGCGCTGCTGCGCCTGCGCGCGGCCGAAGAATCCATGCGCCAGCTCAACGCCACGCTGGAGCAGCGCATCGATGAGCGCACCCGCGACCTGCACGAGGCCAACCTGCGCCTGCGCGAGCAGATCGAGCAGCGCGAGCGCGCCGAGGCCGCCCTGGTGCAGGCCCAGAAGATGGAGGCCGTGGGGCAACTGGCCAGCACCATGGCCCACGACTTCAACAACATCCTGGCCTCCCTGGTGGGCTACCTCTACATCATCCGCCGCCAGTCGCCCGAGCCGCGCCTGCATGATTTGGTGGACAAGGCCGTGCGCGCGGCCGACCGGGGCAAACGACTGACCTCCCGCGTGCTGACCTTCTCGCGCCAGGGCCAGGGCAATGTCACCACACTGGATGTGGGCGCCACGCTGGCCGGCATGCAGGAATGGCTGGCACAGACCGTCGGGCCATCGACCCAGCTCGTCATCCCGCCAGAAGCGGCCGAGCAGCACGCGGCCATGGTCGACCTCAGCCAGTTCGAGCTGGCCCTGCTGAACCTGGTGATCAACGCCCGCGACGCCATGCCACGCGGCGGGCGCATCGAGATCGGCATGCGGCACGCCACCCTGGCGCAGGCCGATGGCGAGCTGCCCGCTGGCGACTACGTGGTCGTGTCCGTGAAGGATTCAGGCACGGGCATGCCGCCCGAGGTGGTCGAGCGCGCCTTCGACCCCTTCTTCACCACCAAG
>CALAKR010000061.1 GCA_937923225.1 uncultured Aquabacterium sp.
GCTGGAGGAACAGCGCATCGCAGGCTGGCTGCTCAGGGCCTCGGATGGCTACACGCGTCGGACCAATTCGGCCAACACGGCGGGCGCGCACACCGGGCAGCTCGCTGACGACCTGCCCCTGATCGAGCGCTTCTTCACACAGCGCGGACTGCCACCGACCTTGCGCCTGCTGTCCACGCCCGACGACCTGGCCATCGACCGCATGCTGGCGCAGCGTGGCTATCGCTTGTGCGAGGACCCGTGCTCGGTGATGGCCCGCCCGCTGGATGCCGATGCCGTTGATACGCCGCGCCCGCCGGGGCCACCTCATCGGTTCGCCCTGCTGCCCGATGCCGCCACGTGGCTGCACGAGTTCATCCGCATCAAGGACGACGACGGCCCGCACCAGAAGATCCACCTGGCCATGCTGCGGGCCCTCACGCAGCCTGCAGCATTCGCCATGGTTCAAGCAGACAGCAGTGAACCCCAGGCTTGTGGCCTGGGCGTGGTATCGGGCGGCCACCTGGGCCTGTTCGACATCGCCACAGGCCGCGCGCACCGGCGCCAGGGCTTGGGCACAGCCCTGTGCGAGGGGTTGATGGCATGGGGGCGTGAACAAGGCGCGCACACCGCCTACCTGCAGGTGGTGGCCGACAACCACGGGGCCGTGGAACTCTATCGGCGCCTTGGCTTCGAAGAGCGCTATCGATACTGGTACCGCACCCGTGGCTGAGCAGGCGCCGATCAAGCCCCCAGGTAAGCCGCCTGCACCTGCGGGTTGCCCAGCAGCTCACGCGCCGGGCCGCTGAGCGTCATCTCGCCGGATTCCATCACGTAGGCCCGATCGGCCATCTCCAACGCGCGGTGGGCGTTCTGCTCCACCAGCAGCACGGTCACGCCCTGCCTGGACACGTCCGACACCACCGAGAAGATCTGGTCGACCATGATGGGCGACAGGCCCATGGAGGGCTCGTCGAGCAGCAGCAGCTTGGGACGCGACAGCAGGGCCCGGCCCATGGCCAGCATCTGCTGCTCGCCGCCGGACAAGGTACCGGCCAGCTGCTTCGAACGCTCCTTCAGGCGCGGAAAGCGCTGGTACACGGCGTCCACGTCGGCTTCGATCCCGCTGTCACGGCGCAGGTACACGCCCATGCGCAGGTTTTCGTCGATGGACATGCGGGTGAAGATGCCGCGGCCCTCAGGCACCATCACCAGGCCCTGCTCCACCAGCGTCCAGGCGCCCTGCCCCGCGATGCTGCGCCCCAGGTACTGCACCTCGCCGGCCTGCGGCTTGAGCAGCCCGCAGATGGCCTTGAGCGTGGTGGTCTTGCCCGCGCCATTGGCGCCGATCAGACTGACCAGCTCGCCCTCGTACAGCTCGATGGACAGGTTCTTGACGGCCTGGATGCCGCCATAGGCGACGCTCAAGCCACGGGTGGACAGCAGTGGTTTCTTGTCAGAGCTCATGGCGCGCAGGCGGCGCCGGACGCCGTACCCAGGTAGGCCTCGATCACGGCCTGGTTGCATTGCACTTCGGCGGGCGTGCCCTCGGCGATGAGGCGTCCCTGGTCGAGCACGGTGACGCGGTCACACAGGCCCATCACCAGCTTCACGTCGTGCTCGATCAGCAGCACGGTGCGGCCCTGGTCGCGGATACGCTCGATCAGCGCGCGCAGGGCCACCTTCTCGGTAGCGTTCATGCCGGCGGCGGGCTCGTCCAGCGCCAGCAGGCGTGGCTCGGTGGCCAGCGCGCGGGCGATCTCCAGGCGGCGCTGGTCGCCATAGCTCAGGGTGCGCGCGGTGCGGTGGGCCTGATCGGCCAGGCCGACGAACTCCAGCAGCGCCATCGCGTCACCCGCGATGGCGGATTCTTCGCGCTTGAAGGCCCGCGTGCGCAGCAGCGCCTGCCACCAGCCGATGCTGGTGCGCACATGGCGGCCCACGCGCACGTTGTCCAGCACGCTCATGTCGGCGAACAGGCGGATGTTCTGGAAGGTGCGGGCGATGCCGGCCTTGGCCACCTGGTGCACCGCCGCGGGCTTGTAGCGCAACCCACTCAACTCGAACTGGCCCTTGTCAGCCAACACCAGCCCCGTGATCACGTTGAAGAAGGTGGTCTTGCCCGCGCCGTTGGGGCCGATCAGGCCGTGCACACTGCCGGGGGCGATGCGCAGGCCGACCTCGCTGAGCGCCTGCACGCCGCCGAAGCGCTTGCTGACGCCTTCCACATGGAGCATCGGCACGCCGGGTTCGGTCAACGGCACCACGACACCCGTGCTCATGCGCGCCCCTCCGGCGATGGCCACAGGCCGCGCGGCCGCGTCAGCATGATGCCGATCATGGCCAGTGCCACCAGCAACTGGCGCAGGATGGCCGCATCCAGCCGCCCGTCCGTCATGGCCTGCAGCGGGCCAGCCACGTGGCGCAGAACCTCGGGCAGCGCGGCCAGCAGGAAGGCGCCCAGGATCACGCCCGGCACATGGCCCAGGCCGCCCAGCACCACCATGGCCACCACCATGATCGACTCATGCAGGCTGAAGGATTCAGGCGAGACAAAACCCTGGAAGCTGGCGAACAGCACACCCGCCACACCACCGAAAGTGGCCCCCAGCCCGAAAGCCAGCAGCTTGAGATTGCGGGTGTTCAGGCCCATGGCCTTGGCCGCGATCTCGTCCTCGCGGATGGCGCGCCAGGCGCGG
>CALAKR010000062.1 GCA_937923225.1 uncultured Aquabacterium sp.
CTGGCGCTCAAGACGGTGGCCTTTGCCGTGTCCGCCGCGCTGGCGGGGCTGGCCGGCGGCCTGTATGCGCCGCTCTCCGGCTTCGTCACGCCGCAGAGCTTCGGCTTCTCGCAGAGCCTGCTGTTCGTGCTGGTGGTGGTGATCGGCGGCTCTGGCACGGTGGCCGGGCCCATCATCGGCGCGCTGGTGGTCGGGCTCTTGCCTGAAATGCTGTCCGGCCTGGAGGAATACCGCCTGCTGTTCTTCGGGGCCTTGCTGCTGGTGGTGCTGTGGGCCGCGCCCCAAGGCCTGGTGGGCCTGATGCGCGCCGTGGCTGGCTGGTTGATGACACATGTGATGCGGCGTGTGAGGCCCGCCGTTTCGAGCACAGCCACGCATCAAGCAGCCGAGAACCCGACGGCCAAGGATGCCGCGCCGCTGCTGGCCATACGGGCCCGCAAGGTGCTCAAGGCCGAGGCCCTGGGCAAGGTGTTCGGTGGGGTGCGTGCCGTGGATGGCGTGGGCTTCGAGGTCCAGCCGGCCGCGGTCACCAGCCTGATCGGCCCCAATGGCGCGGGCAAGAGCACGGTGCTCAACTTGCTCAGCGGTTTCTACAAGCCCGATGCGGGCCGCCGCCTGCTGGGCGGGCAGGTGATGCCTTCGGGTGCGGCCTGGCGCAGTGCGCGCGGTGGCATCGCCCGCACCTACCAGACCTCGCTGCTGTTCGGCTCCCTCAGCGTGCTGGACAACGTGGCGCTGGCGCTGCCGCGTGGTCGCCTAGGCGCGCTGCTGGGGCGCCAGGCGGTGGGCTCGCCGGCCGCACAGGCCAAGGCCGTGGCGTTGCTGCGCTGGTGCGGCTACCTGGGCGATGTGCATTTGCCGGCCGCGGGCCTGGCGCATGTGGACCGTCGCCTGGTGGAGATCGCCCGTGCACTGGCCGCCGACCCTGACCAGCTGCTGCTGGACGAACCTGCCGCCGGCCTGTCCCGCCAGGACAAGCAGCAACTGGCCACCTTGCTGCGCCGCGTGGCCGATGCCGGCCTGGGCGTGCTGGTGGTCGAGCACGACATGGCGCTGGTGATGGACATCTCCGACCACGTGGTCGTGATCGACGCCGGCAAGCCGTTGGCCGAAGGCACACCCGCTGCCGTGCAGCAGGACGCCGCCGTGCGCCGCGCCTACCTGGGCGAGCCTGGCGCGCTGCAGGCCACGCGCCGCGCCGCCGGTGTGGCTGCCGATGCCCGTGAACTGCTGGGCGTGGGGCAGCTCACCACGGGTTATGGCGCGGCCCCTGTGCTGCATGCCGTGGACATCCAGGTGCGTGAGGGCGAGATGATCGCGCTGCTGGGCGCCAACGGCGCCGGCAAATCCACCTTGATGCGCAGCCTGTGTGGCCTGCACCGCCCACTTCAGCAAGGCGGCATCCACCTGGATGGGCAGGACCTGGCCTTGCTGCGAGCCGAGCAGATCGTGGGCCGTGGCCTGGTGCTGGTGCCCGAAGGCCGCCAGGTCTTCCCTGAGTTGAGCGTGCTGGACAACCTGCGTCTGGGTGCCTTCACCTGCCCCGAAGGGCGCGAGGCGCGTGTCGAGCAGATGCTGCAGCGCTTCCCGCGCCTGCGTGAGCGCCTGCACCAGCGTGCTGGCCTGTTGTCAGGCGGCGAGCAGCAGATGCTGGCGATCGGCCGTGCCTTGATGGCGCGTCCGCGCGTGCTGCTGCTCGATGAGCCCTCATTGGGGCTGGCGCCGCAGGTGATCGCCGAGTTGTTCGCCGCGCTCGATGCACTGCGGGCCGAATCGATGACGCTGGTGCTGGTCGACCAGATGGCACCGCTGGCGCTGGCCTTGGCCGACCGGGCCTATGTGATCGAGGATGGGCGCATCGTGGCCAGCGGCGATGCTGCCACGATCGCGGCTGATCCGGCGCTGGCGCAGGCCTACCTGGGTGGGCACTGAGGGCGGCAGCAATTTCGGTCAGGACAAGGCTTGGCCCCTTGCCGCATGATGAACGCATGGACCTCAACGAACTGCTGGCCTGGATCGAGGCCCGGCTTGACGAGCCGCTGACGCTCGATGCGATCGCGGCCCAGGCCGGGCTGTCGCCGTACCACTTCTCAAGGCTGTTCACGGCCCGCATGGGCCGCAGCGTGATGGCCTATGCGCGTGGGCGGCGCTTGATCCGCGGTGCGCGCAGGCTGGTGGCCGAGCCTGACATCAAGCTGATTGATCTGGCCTTTGATGGCGGCTTCGAATCCCAGGAGGCGTTCACGCGGGCATTCCGACGCTTGTTCGGTGTGTCGCCTGGCCGGTTTCGCCAAGGCTTCTCACTTCACCCATCGAAGGACAGTACCCGATGAACGCGCCCTCATCCTCCGCGGTTTCCGCTTCCGTTGTTCAGTTGCCCGAGCTGGCCAGGCTCGAAGCGTTCACCGTGGCAGGGCCCGCGCGGCGATTTGGCCGGGAGGACAAGTCCGAGATTCCTCAATTGTGGTCTGCGCTGGTCGGTGTGCTGCCTTTCGAGGGGCAGCGGCCGGGGTGGGCCACCTATGGCGTCGTCTGGAGCGCTGACCGCGAGGAAGGAACCTTCGCCTACATGGCCGGCGTGGAGGTCGAGCCGGGCTGTGCGCTGCCCAAGGCGTTCGACAAGACGCGGATTCCGGCTGCGACCTATGTGGTCTTTCGCATCACCCTGGATGGGAGCGCGCTGCATCCTCAGGTGAAGAGCGCGATGGCCACCATTTGGGGTGAGTTGATTCCGGCATCGGGCGTCACGGTGGCGGACAGCCCGGATTTCGAGCTGTACGACGGGCATTTCTCACCCAATCAGCCTGGCGCCGTCATCGATTTCTACGTGCCGATCGAGGCATGAAGGGCCATGAGGTGGCGGGCATGCCGTTTGCCCGTGGCAGGCATGCCTCACGCCATCAAGTCACCCACCACCCATCGCCTGCCCGGCCCTCAACTCGTTGACCCTGCGCAGGAGGGTACGCACGAAGATGGTGACCTGAGCGATCTGCTGGGCGAACTTCGCGTGGTGCTACCTACTGCCCAGTTGCTCACCGCCTTCCTGATCACCGTGCCCTTCATGCCCGGCTTCTCAGG
The DNA here is from genome assembly GCA_937923225.1 of uncultured Aquabacterium sp. Classification (GTDB taxonomy): domain Bacteria; phylum Pseudomonadota; class Gammaproteobacteria; order Burkholderiales; family Burkholderiaceae_C; genus Aquabacterium. Next base: position 3,079 of record CALAKR010000062.1, read on the forward strand.
CATCGTCGAGATCGAACGGTACGTCTTTCTGGCCACCTTCATCCTGTCCGTGAGCGGGCTGGTGCTGTTGAGCGCGCCTGCGGTGCAGCACCGCGTGATGCGTCCGCTGGTGGACCGCATCGAATTCAAGCGCCGTGCCAGCAAGCAGATCCTGCTGGGCTGTGCGGCGATCTCGCTGGCCTTGATCCTGGCGTCGCAGTTCGTGCTGAGCGTGGCGATGGATTCCGAGGTGCTGGGCACGGTGGCTGCCGCAGGTGTGGCCGCATTGCTGGGGCTGTTCTGGTGGTTGCTGCCGGGCGCGTGGAAAGGCTGATGCCCGACAATAGGGCCCATGGATCCCAGCCGCATCGCCGCCATCTCCTTCGATCTCGACGACACCTTGTGGCCCTTCCTGCCGTGCCTGGTGCGGGCCGAAGGGGCCTTGATGAACTGGCTGATCGCGCACGCCCCGGCGACCGCCTCCGTGCTGGATTCACCAGCGGCGCTCAGGCCCTACCGGGACAGGGCGGTCGACGGGCATCCGCACCTGCGGCATGACCTGAGCGAACTGCGCCGCGTGGCCATCCGCACCTTGCTGCATGACGTCGGTGAGGACGTGGCGCTGGCAGAGCCCGCGTTCGATGTGTTCTTCGCCGAGCGTCTGCGTGTGGAGCTCTACGAAGATGTGCTGCCGGCGCTGGTGCGGTTGAGCCGGCGCTATCCCCTGGTGGCCCTGACCAACGGCAATGCGTGCATCCACAAGGCCGGGCTGACCGAGCACTTCAAGGGCAGCCTGAACGCAGGCAACCTGGGCGCCGCCAAACCGGACGCGGAGGTGTTCAAGGCGGCGGCATCACTGGCCGGGGTGGAGACCTCCCAGTTGCTGCATGTGGGGGATGACTGGGCGCTGGATGTCGAAGGTGCACTGAAGGCAGGCGCCCAGGCGGCCTGGGTGGTTCGCCAAGGTGACGAGCCCGTCGTGCCGCCGACCGAAGCGCCTGCGCCAGTGGTGGTCCGTGATCTGGCGGCGCTGTGCGAGCTGCTGGCGTGTGACTGACCTGGGCTGGGGCACAGTGCATGGGCGATGTGGGTAGCCTGATCGCGCCAGGGGGCTTGTCGCGTATGCTTTCAGGCCACGCTCTGCGCCCTGGGCGCCCACCATTGCCTTGCCTCACATGCCTCTCCAAGCCGCCATCATCGACCTCGACGGCACCATGGTCGACACCCTCGGTGATTTCGTCGTCGTGCTGCACCACACCCTGGCCGATCTGAACTGCCACCCGGTGGAGGTGGCCCGTGTCAGCCGCGCCTTCATCGAGCAGACCGTGGGCAAGGGCACGGAAGACCTGTTGCGCAAGACCCTGGCCCATGCCTGGGGCCTGCTCGATGACGATGCCGAGGTGCTGGCCCAGTTGCCCCAGGCTCTGGCCCGCTACAAGCACCACTACGAACGGCTCAATGGCCAGAACGCCCAGGTCTACCCTGGCGTGGCCACCGGCCTGGCCCGCCTGAGCGAGCTGGGTGTGCCCCTGGCCTGCCTGACCAACAAGCCCTCGGCCTTCGCCGAGCAACTGCTCACGCTCAAGGGCCTGCGTGGCTACTTCCGGCATGTGTTCGGCGGCGATGCCTTCGAGTGCAAGAAGCCCGATCCGCTGCCCCTGCTCAAGACCTGTGAGGCGCTGGGCACGGAGCCGGCCCGCACGCTGATGGTGGGTGATTCCAGCAACGATGCCCAGGCCGCGCGCGCGGCCGGCTGCCCGGTGGCGCTGGTGCGCTATGGCTACAACCATGGCCACCCGATCGAGGAGGTGCCGGCCCTGGTGCATGTGGACAGTCTGGAGGCGCTGGATTGGCCGGCCCTGAGCCTGGCGGCCGACAGCGGCACCTGACGACCCTACCGGCAGCATCGGTTCGCGCCCTGCACGCACAATCCGTCGCACGGGCCAACCGTGGCCATCGACCGATTGACCTGCACAGGAGCGCGCGACAATGCCCAGCAAGAACACAGTCTGCCTCTGGTACGACGGCACGGCCGAAGAGGCCGCGCGCTTCTACGCCGCCACTTTCCCTGACAGTTCCGTCGGCGCGATCAACCGTGCGCCGGGCGACTACCCCTCTGGCAAGGAAGGCGATGTCTTGACGGTGGAGTTCACCGTGATGGGCATTCCCTGCCTGGGCCTGAACGGCGGCCCGGTGTTCAAGCCGGACGAGGCCTTCTCCTTCCAGGTCGCGACCGATGATCAGGCCGAGACGGACCGCCTGTGGAACGCCATCGTGGGCAACGGCGGGCAGGAAAGCGCCTGCGGCTGGTGCAAGGACAAGTGGGGCCTGTCGTGGCAGATCACACCGCGCGTGCTCACCGAAGCCATCGCCGATCCGGATCGCGCGGCGGCCAAGCGGGCCTTCGACGCCATGATGCAGATGGGCAAGATCGACATCGCCACGATAGAGGCGGCGCGCAAAGGCTGAGAGCCTGGAGTGCGCCTCCGGGCCTTGAACGCTCAGTTCAAGGCATCAAGCAGCGGCGGCGCCTGGTAGTCGAGCAGGGCGTTCTTCAGATCCAGCGTGGTCGGCGCCTTGCCGATCCACACGCGCAGCACCGCGTTGAAGAACGCCGTCATCTGGATGGGCAGGCCCGAGGGCTGGCCGTTCACGAAGAAGACGGTGCCCCGCTGGGGCACGTACTCGATGGCGATGGTGTCGCCGGGCACCATGCGCTTCATGTGCGAGAAGATGCGGCCCATCTCCACCGTGGCGGGGATCAGCTCGCGAAATTCCTCGCGCGAGCTGTTGGCCTCGATGCCGCGGGCGATCAGCTTGCCCAGCTCGTCCACGCGCATGGGCACCAGCATCACGAAGCGCAGCTGCTTGGGGCCGGGCGCCTTGAGCAGGGTGTCGGCGTTGGAGTTCTTGGTGGTGACATACAGCCCCACCGTGTAGACCTTCTGCAGGGCCTTGTAGCTCAGGCCCGAGCCGTTGAGCTGCAGGGTCTGGCCCTCGACCTTGATGGTGGGTTCGTAGCGCACGCCGGCGATCTCGGTGTTGACGGCCCAGGCGGGCAAGGGCGTGGCAACAAGGGCGGCCAAGGGGGCCAGGGCAGCCAGGGAGAGCACCATCCCCGTGCCGAGGCGGGTGGTGTGGCGGGCCCAGCGGGCGGCCGCGGCGCTCAGCGCGCGTCGTCCCTGGCGTGCGGTCGAACAGTTCATGCGATGGCTCGTGTCGGCAATGCGCTGATGTTACTCCCGGGTGTCGGGGGGGGGGGTTCAGGGTCTGCCCCGGGGCATGGCCTGCCTGCTACACTGATCCGCATGTTCATGCCCCGCCGTTGGATCAAAGAAGCGAGCGAAGGTCCCCATGACCGGGGAGCCTGGCCCTGGCGTGGCGGCGCGCCGGTCACCCCCCTCGCCCGCCCCCGGTAAGCACTGCGCGCCTCGCGCCGCAGCCAGCACTGCCGCGATACCTCCGCGCACGCGCCCCGCACCGCGAACACGAGCTGAACACCCATGATCTCCCAAGACGATTTCAACGCCCTGGCCGCGCAGGGCCACAACCGCATCCCGCTGGTGGCCCAGGCCCTGGCCGACCTCGACACGCCGCTGTCGCTCTACCTCAAGCTCACCCATGGCCAGCGAGATCACAGCTTCCTGCTCGAATCCGTGGTGGGCGGCGAGCGCTTCGGGCGCTACTCCTTCGTGGGGCTGCCCGCACGCACGCTGCTGCGCGCCACCGGTCCCCACGTCGAGGTGCTGACGGATGGCCAGGTGGTCGAGACGTTTGATGGCAACCCGCTGGATTTCATCGCCCAGTACCAGGCGCGCTTCCAGGTGGCGGTGCCCGAAGGCCTGCCGCGCTTCATCGGCGGGCTGGCCGGCTACTTCGGCTACGAAACGGTGCGCTTCATCGAGCCGCGCCTGGCCGGTGTCACCAAGCCGCAGGGCATCGGCACGCCAGACATCCTGCTGCTGCAGTGTGAAGAACTCGCCGTCATCGACAACCTGGCCGACCGGCTCTACCTGATCGTCTACGCCGACCCGTCCGTGCCGGGCGCCTATGCCCAGGCCCGCGCGCGCCTGACCGAGTTGCAGGCCCGTCTGAACGAGACGGTGGCCGTGCCGCCCATCGGCGCGGGCCCTGCCTACCCGGTCGAGCGCCACTTCGCCAAGGCCGATTTCGAGGCAGCGGTGCTGCGCTGCAAGGAGTACATCGCCGCGGGCGATTGCATGCAGGTCGTGATCGGCCAGCGCCTGCAAAAGCGCTACACCGCCTCGCCCTTGAGCCTGTACCGCGCGCTGCGTTCGCTCAATCCCAGCCCCTACATGTACTACTACGACATGGGGGACCACCACATCGTCGGTTCGTCGCCCGAGATCCTGGTGCGCCAGGAGCAT
>CALAKR010000063.1 GCA_937923225.1 uncultured Aquabacterium sp.
GATCGGGAGTCTGCGTGGACGCGGCCGGCACCAGTGGAATATAGGGTGATGCCGAAGCACTGCTGCCGGCCAGGCCCGGGCCGTCCAGCAGCACCGCGCCACGGACCTTTTTCGGCCGGGCTCCGGCAATCAGCAGCGCGACGTACGCGCCAAGCCCGCGGCCGCACACCGTGGCGGCGCCGGTGTGCCCCAGCGCGATGTCCACATCGCCCATCAGCACCTCGCAGCTGTAGCCGCCGCCGGCCGGAATCGACGAGGCGCCATGGCCCGTGAAGTCCAGCGCGTAGACCGCGCCCGGCCAGGCGGCGTAGAGGCCCGCTGGATGCGCACGCGCGGACTCCCCGAGCCCGTGGAGCAGCAGCAGCGGATGGCTTTCGGGACTCTGGGCGGGCCGCAGGCAATGCAGCGCGAGGCGCACGCGGCCGTGCTGTAGGTAGTGGGTCATGGGCGCAGGAAGTCAAGAATGAGATCGGCGGTCTGCCGCGGACGTTCGATGTGGATGCAGTGGCCGGTATCCGCCATGGCGATGGCCTGCGCAGAAGCCGGCAGATAGCCGATCAGGTCTTCGAGCTTGCAGTCCCAGCCCATGGGCTCGTCGATGGTGCTGAACAGCGCCAGCAGCGGCACGGGAAAGCCCGGCAGCCGGTCGGTCATCCAGCGCGAACGCATCACGCCAAAGCCGCCGGGCCGGATGGCGGGATCGAGCTTCCAGCGCCAGCCGTCGGGCTGCTCATAGGCGCCCTTGCTCACCAGATAGCAGAGCCATTCGTGGCTCAGGCGCGGGTTCAAGCGCGCCCGGCGCGCGGCCAGCGCCTGCAGTTCGCCGGGCTTGCGCTCCGATTCCGGCGAGACATGGCGATGGTCAAGCCACTTCGCTATCACCTCGGGTGTCATGTAACGCCGTTCATGCATGGCCGTGTCCGGATGCGGACTGCGAAACGGCATCCCGTCGATGCAGGCAAAGCGCGTGAAACGGTGCGGCAGGGCCTCGATCGCATGGATCAGCAGCGAGCCGCCCTTGCTGTGGCCGATCACCGGCATGGGCTGCTTCGACACCGCATCGGCCACGCACAGCAGATCGCGCTCATCGGCAACCCATCCGTAGAGCGCCGCCGGCGACGAATCGCCATGCCCGCGGTGGTCATACGAGACCACGCGATAGCCGCCATCGGCAATCAAGGGCGCAAATACATCGAAAGTGCGCGCGAAGTCCAGCGCCCCATGCACCAGCAGCACGGGTGGCGCATCCGGCGCGCCCCACTCGTAGGTGGCGATCTTCACGCCGAACACGTCGACCTGGCCCTGCCGGTCCGGCGGCCGGGCCCCGGGGTAGCGGTGAAAAGCCAGCTCGTCCTGCAGCACCCCAGCCTGGGCCTCGTCCTGCACCTCTGTTTCCTGGATTCCCGACATCTGCGCTCCTCTTTGTCAGCCCGCGCCACACCCTGCTTCAAAGGTATGGGAATGGTCGCTTCAATTAATGACAACTCATCGCCAAGCATTGCCTCAACAAAAACAACGGCTTATCAAACAAAAAAGCCTAGAAAAAGAACTTATTGGTATGGAATATTTTTTATTAGAACTTTCGGTATGCATGAATGCTAGCACAAAGAAAAAATCACCGCACACCTGCTCGAAGCCACCAAAAAGCGCACAGAAAAGCGGTGCAAGCAAGCCGGAGACGCATCCAACAAGGGTTTTCCAGCACTTAGCCAAGAACCTCCTAGTGTTTACGGTATGCACGAAAACCCTTGGGTAAAAACCCTGGCGCAAGCCAAGAAATAGCCAAATCTCTCTCTGAAAACCATTAACAAACAGTGCAGTACAAAGAGAAAAGCCGCTTCCAAATATTTGTTTGATCGTTTTAGTGTTTTGAGTATGATCGATCGCAGGCTGGGGAAATGCCTCGAAGAAACGCTGTCGGCGAGTCAAGCAAAAGGTAACAAGACGTCAAAAAAACGCCTTGCCACTCTCATACCGCCATTTCCAAGCCAGGCCCCAAGGCGTCGAAGAACGGGCCGGAATGCCTTGAACCAAGTCGATTCGAAATTTGAGTACAGGAGACATATGGTGCGAAACGCAATCACCGATCCACTCGGACAACCGCCCTTCGACCGGCCCGCCCAATGGCAGCGGCCAGGCAAGCGCCCTATTTCCACGGGGAGCCACTGATGCACACCTATGTACTGCGCCGCTTGCTGGCGCTGCTGCCCACGATGCTGATTGCCAGCATCATCGTGTTCGTGATCGTGCGCATGGTGCCCGGCGATGTCGTCGACCTGATGCTCAGCCAGAACGACGCCGGCTCGAACAAGCTGACCCGCGAGCAACTGCTGCAAACCCTGGGGCTCGACCAGCCGCTGTGGCGGCAGTACGGCGTCTGGATCAGCCGGCTGCTGTTCCATGCCGATCTCGGCGACTCGCTGTGGCAGGGCGATTCGGTGGTGAGCATGATTGCCGAGCGCTTGCCGGTGACCTTCGAGCTGGGCTTGCTGGCCATCCTGATCGCGCTGACCGTGGCCATTCCGATCGGCGTCTATTCCGCGGTCAAGCAGGACACGGCGGGTGACTATGCGACGCGTTCGTTCTCGCTTTTGATGCTGGCCGTACCCAGCTTTTGGATCGGCACGATGGTCACCGTGTTTCCCTCGATCTGGTGGGGCTGGTCGCCCGAAATCCATTTCACGCCGTTTTCCGAAGACCCCTGGGCCAACCTGCAGCAGATGCTGATTCCCGCCGTGATCCTGGGCCTGTCGCTGTCGGCGATCACCATGCGCATGACCCGCACCATGATGCTCGAGGTGCTG
>CALAKR010000064.1 GCA_937923225.1 uncultured Aquabacterium sp.
CTGGCGCGTGCCGAGCAGGTGGCCTTCGAGCTGCCGCAGATCAACTACGCGGCCATGGCCGAGGCCATGGGCATCGCCGGCCACGTGATCGAATCGCCGGAAGATTTCGACAAGCTGGACATGGAGGCCATCCTCAAGCGCAAGGGGCCGACGCTGCTCGACATTCGCATCGACGGCGAGGAAGTGCCGCCGATGAGCCTGCGCATGCAGACGCTGGATTCCATCCAGGATTGAATGCCATCCCGGACTGAACCGGCAGGACCACGACCATGAGCGTCTCACCCATCCACACCCGCATCTGGCAGGAAACGCCGGAAGCCGACAACCCCTTCGCGACGCAGGTGGCACGCTGCCATGGCTACGACGTGTACGGTGCCATGCTGGGCCGCGCAGGCTGGGCAGACATGGTCTACCTGCTGTTCCGTGGCGAGGCCCCGCAGACCTGGCAGGCCCGCATGATGGACATGCTGGCCGTGGCCATGGCCAATGCCGGCCCGCGTGATCCTTCCGTGCATGCCGCGATGGGCGGCGGCATCGGTGGCTCGCCCGCGGCCTCCAGCCTGATGGCCGCGCTGGCCGTCGGAGCGGGGCAGAGCGGTGGTGCACGCGAGGTGTTTCTGGCCGTGCGTGACTGGCTCGATTGCGGCTGTGACCTCAAGGCATGGCGCGATCGCATCGCCACGCGCCCCGAGCCCATCGAGGACACCTGGCCCACGCCCGAGCATGCCGCCGGCTTCGATGTGAACGGCGTGTCCACGCCGCTGATCGTGCGCCAGGCCCTGGAAGCACTGGCCCGCGAGAGCCTGGGCCCTCGCCTGGCCTGGCTGCAATCGAACCGCGTGATGCTGGAAGAGGCCGCGCGCTCACCGCTGGCCATGACCGGCGTGGCCGCTGCCGCGCTGGCCGACCTGGGCTTCCTGCCCGCACAGGCCGAGATGCTCTTCCTGCTGCTGCGCCTGCCGGGCGCGGCTGCCCATGTGCTGGAGCAGGAAGGCACCAGCTACAAGAACTTCCCCTTCTACCCGATCGAGCTGGAAGACGACCCGGCCCGGCGCGGCCCGACCCTGGAGAGCCTGCCATGAGCCACTCCCATCCCCTGCAGGCCCATGTGGGCGTGCTGCGCACGCGCGTGGGCGGCGCCTTCCCAGGCAGCCGCGCGGTGTTCCGTGGCCATGACCTGCACCAGGACCCGACCGTGCGCAACCTGACGTGGGTCGAGCTGTGCGCCTTCGGCATCACCGGCCGGCGCATCACGCGTGACCAGGCCCGTGTGATCGAGACCATGTGGGTGTGGACCAGCTACCCCGACGCACGCATCTGGAACAACCGCGTCGCCGCGCTGGCGGGCACCACGCGCAGCACGCCCAACCTGGCCATCAGCGCCGCGCAGGCGGTGTCCGAGGCCACCATCTATGGCCGCCGCAACGAGTACCGCGCGCTGTCCTTCTTCCGCTGGGCGCACCAGCGCATGCTGGCCGGCGCCACCGTGGAGCAGGCCATCGACGAGCATCTGCGCGCCGGCAAGCGCCTGGCCGGCTACGGCCGCCCGCTCGCATCGGACGATGAGCGCATCGCGCCCACCATGGCTCTGGCCCGCGAGCTGGGCCTGGCCGATGGCCCGCACGTGCGCCTGTGCTTCGAGGTGGACCGCGTGTTGCAGGCCCAGGGCAAGCCGCTGCGCATGAACTTCGGCGCGCTCACCTCGGCCTTCGGCGCCGACTTCGGCTTCACGCCGCGCGAGTACGGGATGATGCACTTCCCCGCCTTCGTGGGTGGCATGCAGCCCTGCTATCTGGAAGCGCTGGACAAGCCGCCCGGCGCCGTCTTCCCGACGCCCTGCGATGGCGTGGTCTACGAGGGCGCTGCACCGCGCGAGTGGCCGGGCGCGGCCCGCTGAGGCCACTCCGGGCGGTCCGGTTTCCCGAAGACATCGGACTCTCCTGAAAGACGGAGGCAGGCGGGCCTGTTTTGGGCGATGATGATGTGCATCGTCGTCCCCATTGCTGAGAGGCCCGCATGCACATCTCCGTGCGCAAAGACCCCGGCGCGCTGATGCGCCACATCATCCATGTGCGCGACCACCTCGTCCCCACCGACATGGACGTGGCGGCCGGTGGCGAGGGCAGTGGCCCGGATCCCCATGACCTGTACGACTCGTCACTGGGCGCCTGCAAGGCCTTGACGGTGCTCTGGTACGCCCGCCGCAAGAACCTGCCGCTGCAGGACATCGAGGTGACCGTGTCGCGCGATGCCAGCCAGGAGCGCCAGGGCATCTACCGCCTGAACACCACGCTGCGCCTGGGCGGCGAGCTCACAGACGCGCAGCGCCAGGAGCTGCTCAACGTGGCCGCCAAATGCCCGGTGCACAAGCTGATGACTTCGGTGACCACCGAGATCAGCACCGCCCTCGGCGATGAGCCGCCCGGCACCGAGGTGGCGCCATGAGCGAAGGTGACCTCCTGCTGCTGAACGGTCACGAGTCCGACCTGGGCGGCGGCTTCATCGTGCACCGCCTGCTGCCTTCGGGCAAGCGTCAGCGTGTCGGCCCCTTCATCTTCTTCGACCACTTCGGCCCGGTGACGCACCCGCCCGAGGCCAACACCGATGTGCGCCCGCACCCGCACATCGGCCTGGCCACCGTGACCTACCTGTTCGAGGGCGCGATGATGCACCGCGACAGCCTGGGCTCGGTGCAGCGCATCGAACCCGGCGCCATCAACTGGATGAGCGCCGGCCGCGGCATCGTGCATTCCGAGCGCACGCCCGATGACCTGCGCACCGTGCCGCGCGCCTCGCACGGCCTGCAGCTGTGGGTAGCTTTGCCGATCGAGCAGGAAGAGACCGAGCCCAGCTTCGCGCACACGGGCAGCGAACAGATCCCCGAGGTGCCGCTGGACGGCGCGCACGTGCGCGTGCTGGTGGGCAGCGCCTGGGGGGCGACCTCGCCAGTGAGGCCCAACTCCGACACGCTCTACCTGGACATCCGCCTGGAGCCTGGCCGCACGCTGGACCTGCCCGCGTTGGCCACCGAGATGGCCGTCTACGGTGTCGACCGCCCACTCACGATCAATGGAGAAGCCTTGGCCTCGCACACCATGGCCGTGATCGATGGCGCCGCGCAGATCCGCAACGACACCAACGGCGAACTGCGCTTCGTGGTGATCGGTGGCGAGCCGCTCGAAGGCGACCGCTTCATCTGGTGGAACTTCGTCTCCAGCCGCAAGGAGCGCGTGGCTCAGGCTGCGCAGGATTGGGATGCGAAACGTTTTGCCGATGTGCCCGGCGAGCATGAGCGCATCGACTTGCCGATGCGCCGTCCGCACTGGTTCTGATGCGTCTTTGAGGATCAGGCCGCCGGCGGTGGCGTATCGGCCGCCAGGGTCTGCGTGCCGACCACGATCATGCGCACCATCACTTCGAGCTGCGCGGTGAACTCCGCGTCCTTTTCCGGCGGCAGGTCCATGGCCGTGGCGCCCATCGCGAACACCAGCCGTGTGATCGCCTTGGCCGTGAGGCCCGGCTCGACCAGCCCGGTGCCATTGGCCTGCGCCAGGCGGATCAGGTCCACGCGCAACTCGTCTTCGAAGAAGGTCAGCTCGCGCTCGACCGCTGCCTTGAAGGCTGGCGAGCCCACGGCGCCTTCGCGCAGCAGGATGTGCAGCAGCTTGTCGTCCGCACGCAGCTGCTCCATGAAGGCCTCCACCGAACTGCGTACCACGCTGCGGTTGGCCGTGGCGCGATGGCGGGCCTCGCCGATGATGCGCCGCAGCGAGCGCCCGGCCAGGTCGATCAGGGCCACGGCCAGTTCGTCCATGTCGCGGAACTGCCGGTAGAAGCTGTTGGGGGCGATGCCCGCCTCTCGGGCCACCTCGCGCAGGCTCAGGGTGGACACGCTGCGGTGCGGCCCGACCAGCTTGAGGGCGGCCTGGATGATGTCGTCGCGCGAGATCACGGCCTTGCGGCCCGGCGTGCCATGGCCGCTGACAGCGACAGGCGCGGGGTCGAGCGGGAGGCCGGGGGCGGTGATCGTGGTGGTCATGTCGAGGACGGCTTCACCGTGAGGGCGCTGCTGAAAGGCGCTGGAGGTGTGCTGAGGGCGTGAGCGCGACGCAGCGGCTAGATGCCAAATGCCCATCATAGCCAAATCAATTAATGCACAAGTGTATAGACATTTGTGCTGTGGTCGTTATACTGCGCCTCATGACCACCGCTACCCTTGCCCCGTCGCGGCGCCCTGGTCTGTGGCGCCGGCTGCTTCAACCCCTGGTGAGCCCCGAAGTGTTCGACTTCTGGGCCGGCCTGGTGCGCCCGGGCTGGTCCTGGGACCGCCCATTGGGCCGCATCGTGGCCCGGCAGGAGGCTGCGCACGAGGCCGTCACCCTGCTGATCCAGCCCAACCGCCACTGGCAGGGTTTTACGCCCGGCCAGCACCTGAACGTGGGTGTGCAGGTGGATGGCCGCTGGGTGCAGCGCAGCTACAGCCTGAGCGGTATCCCCCGGCGTGATGGCCGCATTGCCATCACCGTGCGGCGCGTCGAAGGCGGCGTGGTCAGCGAACACCTCACGCGCCGCGCCCGTGTGGGCGAGGTGCTGACCCTGGGCCCGGCCTTCGGCGAGATGACCTGGCCTACGCGTGCCACCACTGAGCGAGTTGAACAGGCGCCCTGGCTCTTCCTGGCCGCCGGCAGCGGCATCACGCCCCTGATGAGCCTGGTGCGTGCCTGGGCCGAGGCCGACATGCCCGCGGGCCTGACCCTGGTCTACTGGGCCCGTACCCGCGCGGAGTTCTGCTTCGCCGATGAGCTGCGTGAGCTGGCCATGCGCAACGGGCGCTTCAGGGTGCACTTCGTGCTGACCCGCGAGCCTCAGTTGCGTGACAACGAATTGCAGGGGCGCCTGTCCGAGGCACGCCTGGCCTCGCTGGTGCCTGATCTGGCCGAGCGCCAGGTGTATGCCTGCGGCCCCTCCGGTTTTGTCGACACCGCACGCCGCGTGGCGGGCAGCGCCCGTGCCTTCCAGGCCGAGGCGTTTACCCCGCCGGCGCTCACCACGGTCGCCCCGCTCACGGGCACGGTGGCCGTGCACCTGGCCCTGTCGCAACGCACGCTGGAAGTCACGGCTGGCCAATCCCTGCTGACCGCGCTGGAAGCCCAGGGCCTGCGTCCCGCCTTCGGTTGCCGCATCGGCGTGTGCCGCACCTGCGTGTGCCCCAAGCAGAACGGCAGCACCCAGGACATGAACACCGGCGACATGCACCACGGCCACGACAGCGCCCTGCGCCTGTGCGTCAGCCGCCCCGCCTCCGACATCACGCTGAACCTCTGACCGTTATCGATCATGACCACCGCCACGCTCAGCCACTCCAACGCCACACCGCTCAGCCGCGCCCTCTCGCCCACCGAACTGCAAGCCTTCGGCGACGAGATCGACGCCCTGCGCGCCCGCACCGTCGCCAAGATCGGCGATGAAGATGCCCGCTACATCCGCCGCGTCGTCAAGGCTGTGCGCTACCTGGAGGTGGCCGGCCGCGCGCTGCTGTTCGCCGGCATGTTCCCGCCCGCCTGGATCCTGGGCACGGTGCTGCTGTCGCTGGCCAAGATCCTGGAGAACATGGAACTGGCCCACAACGTGATGCACGGCCAGTACGACTGGATGAACGATCCCACGCTCAATGGCAAGACCTACGAGTGGGACATCGTCGGCACCAGCGACAACTGGCGCAAGACACACAACTTCAGCCACCACACCTACACCAATGTGCGCGGCATGGACGACGACATCGGCTACGGCCTGCTGCGTATCTTCCCCGAGCAACGCTGGCGGCCCTTCTTCCTGGCCCAACCCTTCATCGCGGTGATCTTCGCGCTGCTGTTCGAGTGGGGCGTGGCCATCCAGGATCTGCGCCTGGGCCGCTGGTTCGCCGGCAAGATGAAGCCGGGCGAGATGGCCCGTGCCTTCAAGCCCGTGGGCAAGAAGATGCGCCGCCAGGTCATCAAGGACTACGTGATCTTCCCGCTGCTGGCCGGCCCCTTCTTCCTGCCGGTGCTGCTGGGCAACATCGTGGCCAACCTGGTGCGCAATGTGTGGACCTTCTCGATCATCTTCTGCGGCCACTTCACCGCCGATGCCGAGACCTTCCCCAAGAGCGTGCTGAAGAACGAATCGCGCGCCCACTGGTACCTGCGCCAGGTGCGCGGCTCGTCCAACCTGGCCGGTGGGCGCCTGCTCAATTTGATGTCGGGCAACCTGAGCCACCAGATCGA
>CALAKR010000065.1 GCA_937923225.1 uncultured Aquabacterium sp.
CGGAAGGCACCCTGCGCACCACCTTCTACAAAGAGGCCGCCGATTCAGACCCGGCCCAGGTGCGGGCCGCCTGGGCGCGCATCATGTTCACCGGGCGGGGGGAGCCGCCCCGGGAACTGCCCAACGCTGCCGCGGTGAAGAAGGCCGTCATCGCCGATGGCAATGCGATCGGCTACATCGAGGCCGAGGCGCTGGATGCCAGTGTCCGCGCTGTCCTTTTCCTGCCGTGAGCATTGGAGACCCACGGATGAAACCCATCACGCTTTCAGGCTCTGCCACCGCCTTGCCGCTCTGGATGGCGCTGCTGCTCGCCGCGCCGGCCCAGGCCCAGCTGAAACTGTCCGACCGCCTGACGCTGTCTGGCTTCGGCACCGTGGGGGTGACTGCGGCCAGCACCGACGATGCCCACTACGCTCAGCCCTACCGCCCGGACGAAGTGGGCCGCTCCGGCGATGCCGGGCTGGATTCCAAGCTGGCGGTGCAGGCCAATCTGCGAATGACGCCCTCGCTGGTGGGCGTGCTGCAGGTGATCGCCAAGCACACGGCCGACGACACCTTCGAGCCTTCGCCGGAATGGGCTTTCGTGCGGTGGGATGCCAGCGAGCGCTTGTCGTTGCGCGTGGGCCGCATCGGTGGGCCGGTATTCATGTACTCGGATGCGCGTGATGTGAACTATGCGCAGCTGACGGCCCGGCCGTCTGTCGATGTCTATGGGCAGGTGCCGGTGAGCCACTTCGATGGGGCGGATGTGGTCTATCGCTTCGAGGTGGGAACCGCATCCGTCAGCGCATCGGCCTGGGGCGGGCGCGCCAAGGCCAAGGTGTCCGACATGACGGTGCAGGGCGCCCCGGCCATCGAGTCCGAGGTCACGCTCGACAAGCTGATGGGCGTGAACCTGTCGCTGGCCATGGACAACGGTTTGACGCTGCGGGCCGGCACGGTCCGAGCGCATGTGTCGCTGGGCGCGAACGAGGCTGCCGTGCCCGCAGGCGGCTTGTCGCCTTTGCAGGCCAGCCAGTTGCTGGATCAGCTCGGCGCCCGCAGGCAGCCGATCACGTTCAGCGGCTTGGGGGCGATGTATGAGCATGGCCCCTGGCAGCTCAACGCCGAGTACACCTGGCTGCGCAGTGACACGCAGATCGCCGATACGACAGGGTGGTACGTGAACGCGGGCTACCGATGGGGTGTGGTCACACCGTTCATCGGCTTCTCCCGGATCCGGGTCGATGACCTCAACATCGACAACCCCCTGGTGGCCTACGTGGCGCAAGCGGGTGCACTGGGCGATGCCGCCCGTCAGATCCAGGCCTACCAGGATGGCAGCAAGGTGGCGCAGCAGACGCTGACTCTGGGCCTGCGCTGGGATGTGGTCGACAAGGTGGCGGTGAAGGTGCAGTGGGACCGCATTTTCAAGCCAGCGCAATCTTTCGGCGGGTTCCGGCTCGAGCCTTCAGGCGATCTGGCGGCGGTGCGGGATTTCTACGAGCAATCACGCCACGTGGATGTGATGACGCTCAACCTGGATTTCGTGTTCTGAGTTTCCGTGAACTGATTCAAAGGGCTCAAGGAAGAGGCGGCCTCGGCGCTTCGGCCGACATCGGCGATCGCTGCACCTGGGCACCGGTCTCCGGATCACGGCCCATGTTGCGCAGCGCATCGCCCAGCTCCTGCGCGGAACGCGGTGTGTCGCCACCAGCAGGCAGGATGGGGCGTGGCGCCACGCCGGCCGGGTCTGAAGTCAGGCTGTCCGCTTCAGGGGGCAAGGCGGATGCATCGCTCGCCGCTGGATCGGCCGGCGCCATGTCGCCCATGTAGCCGTCGCCCTCGATGATTTCCTCGGGCGCTTCGTCCCAGCTGGTGCCACCGATCACCGGTGGCCGCTCAGGTGCGGCGAAAGCGGTCTTGGTGTCCACCCACTTGTTCTTCACGGCGCGGCGCATGAAATCGCCCACCAGCAGCAGGGCGCTGTGGCCACCCTGGCCCCAGTAGCTGCTGCGCATGGTCACGCGCTGGTCGTTGAAGCCCACCCAGGCGCCGGTCACAAGCTTGGGGGTCATCAGCATGAACCAGCCGTCCATGTTGTTCTGCGTGGTGCCGGTCTTGCCGGCCAGGTCGCCTTCCGGCACGTAGCGGCTGCGCACCAGCGTGCCCGTGCCCTGTCGCACCACGCCGCGCATCATGTCGATCAGGTCGTTGTCGACCTCGGTGGTGAGCACCTGCTTGGGCGGCTGCGGCCCGAACTCGGCCAGCACCTTGCCATCCTTGTCGGTGATGCGCTCGACCACATAGGGCTGACGGTAGCGCCCTTCGTCGGCGATGGTGGCGTACACGGTGGCCATCTCCAGCAGGGTGACGGGGCTGGTGCCCAGGGCCATCGAGGGCACCTTGTCGAGCTTGCTGTCGGTGATGCCCATGGCGCGTGCCAGCTGGGCCACGTTGTCCAGACCGGCCTCCTGCATCACCTGGGCGGTGATGGTGTTTTTGGAATAGACCAGGCCTTCCCACATGGTCATGGGCTGCCCACTGCTGCCCGACATGTCGGTGGGGCGCCAGGTCTTGCCGTCGCCCAGCGGGATGCTGACGGGCGTGTCGGCGTAGATCTTGGACACCGGAATGCCCTGCTGCAAAGCGGTGGCGTAGACGATGGGCTTGAAGGTGGAGCCCGGCTGGCGCTGGGCCTGGGCCACGTGGTCGTACTGCTCGATCTCATGATCGCGGCTGCCCACCCAGGCGCGCACGGCGCCGCTGGTCGGATCCACGGCCACCAGGCCGGCCTCCAGGCGCGTGAGGCTGGCGCGCACGCGCTGGAGCAGGTCGCCATCGTCGTGCAGGGTGGCCAGGGCGGCCTTGTCGTTGCTGCCGGCCTTGCGCAGGGCGCGGTACTCGTCGGTCTTGCGCAGGGCCTCCTGCAGCAGGGCACCGCCCTTGGAGCGCCAGAAGTAATCGAAGGCCTTGGCACGTTTGGCCGCGCCGGCGTAGTCGTCCAGCGAGCGCGATTGCATGGCCATGCCCTGCTGGCTCCACTCGACATCGGCCACGTGCTGCAGGGCCTGTGCCTGGGTCTCCACGGCTTCGGCTGCGGCTTCCTGCAGGCGGGAATCCAGCGTGGTGTGAA
>CALAKR010000066.1 GCA_937923225.1 uncultured Aquabacterium sp.
GTGCTCGACGGCGTGCGCGACATCCTGGGCATCGCTCCGGATGAATGGAAGGCCTGCTTCGAATCCGCCTACGAGCACGTTTACCCTGACGACCGCGCCATGGTCCGCGTGCTGTGCGAATCGGCCATGAAGGCCTCCGACCCGGCAGAGTTCGAGTTCCGCGTGGTGCTGGGCGACAAGGGGGTGCGCACCGTGGCCGGCAAGGCCATGTCCGGCTGCCAGCTCAACGGCCGCTTCGCCCGCGTGGGCTACATCCACGACGTCACCGAAGAAAAGCTCTACCGCACCGCCACCGTCAAGGCCCAGGCGGCGGAGCAGGCCAACGCGGCCAAGTCGGAGTTTCTCTCGCGCATGAGCCATGAGCTGCGCACGCCGCTCAACGCCATCCTGGGCTTTGCCCAACTGCTCCAGATGCCCGATGGAGAGCCGCTCAGCGGTAGCCAGCGCCAGAAGGTCGAGGTGATGGCGCAGGCCGGCCAGCACCTGCTGGCGGTGATCAACGATGTGCTCGACCTGTCGCGCATCGAATCAGGCCGCCTGCCCTTGTCGCTGGAGCCCGTATCCACCCATGCCGCCTTCGAGCATGCCCTGGACCTGGTGGGCAACCTGGCGGCGGACCTGGATGTGCGCCTGCTGCCCTGCCATGATTGCGACGACCCCACCGTGCTGGCCGACCGAACCCGCCTGCAGCAGGTGCTGGTCAACCTGCTGACCAACGGCGTCAAGTACAACCGCCCGGGCGGCACCGTGAGCGTGCAGGCCCGTCAGGAAGGCGAGCGCGTGATGCTCGAAGTGCGCGACACCGGCCGCGGCATGAGCGAGGAGCAACTGGCCCACCTGTTCGAGCCCTTCAACCGCCTGGGTGCCGAGCAGACGGGCGTGGAGGGCACGGGCATTGGCCTGGTCATCGTCAAGCGCCTGCTGGAGCTGATGGAAGGTGAGCTGGAGGTGCACAGCGCGCCGGGCCAGGGCACGCGCATGCGCTGCTGGCTGCCCGTGGGCACCGGCCCTGACACCGCGCACTCACCGCTGGACGAGCTGGGGCCCCTGGACGCGGAGCCGCACCACCTGGCCGATGACGGCGACGACCATCCTCGGCTCGAGGTGCTCTACGCCGAGGACAACCAGATCAACATCGACCTGGTCACCGAGATCCTGGCCTTGTTGCCGTGGTGCCATGTCACGGTGGCTCACAACGGCGCTGAAGCGCTGGCCGCCGTGCGCCGCCGCCGCCCGGACCTGCTGCTGCTGGACATGCAACTGGGCGACATGAGCGGATTCGACGTGGTCAAGCTGCTCGACCAGGATGTCGAGACCACTGGCATCCCGCGTGTGGCCCTGTCGGCCGATGCCATGCCCGACACCATCCGGCGGGCTCAGGCCTGGGGCTTCAAGGCCTACCTGACCAAGCCGCTGGACGTGGCCCAACTGATGGCCACCCTGGAGCAGGTAGCCCAGGATATCGCCCTCAGGCCATGAAGCCCAGGTCGTGGGTGGAGGCGTCGAAGTTGCCCAGGTTGGGCAGGATGCCGGTCAGCTCACCGGCTGACAGCCCCATCCACTTGCCCAGCGTGTAGGCGTACTGGTCGACCGAGGTCGAGGGCAGCATGGCGCCGTTCTGCAGAAGATCGGGACTGTCGTACTCGTTGCTGGCACTGCCCGTGGCCAGGGTTGGGTAGGTGCCATAAACCTCGCGCCCGTTCACCGCGCCGCCCATGATCAGATGGTGGTTGCCCCAGCCGTGGTCGGTGCCATCGCCGTTGTTGGCCAGGTTGCGGCCGAACTCCGAGGCGGTGAAGGTGGTGACCTGGTTGCGCATGTCGCCACTGGGCATCTGGCCCAGCACGCGGTCGAAGTAGGCCAGCCCCTGGTTGAGCTGCGCCATGCGTTCGCTGTGCTCCTGGTTCTGAAGCGCATGGGTGTCGAAGCCGCCCAGGCTGACCATGAACACCTGCCGCTTCATGCCCAGGTTGCCGGCGCGATTGGCGTCGATCAGGCGTGCCACCATCTGCAGCTGCAGGGCCAGAGGGTTGAAGCGCGACTCACCCGTGACGGGGCTGGTGTAGGCCAGCATGGGGTCGATCCACGGGTTGCCGTTGCCGGCGCTGGACCATGGCGTGGCGCCGCCCGTCACCGGGGGCAGCACAGGGCCGATCAGCGATTGCACCGCCATGCTGCGTTGAACAGTGTTCTGGTGGTCGGCCCAGAAGAGGTTGTCCGCGGGGGCCGCGCTCATCATCTCGGCCATGGCGGCACGCAGTGGTGCGCTGCCGAGCACGCCGCCCCAACTGCCCAGGTCCAGCAGGTCGAAGGTGCCTACCTGCAGTGCCTGCACCTGGGCGCCCGACAGCCAGATGCCGCCGCTGCCGGGCGACACGCAGGTGAAAGAGCGCTGGGCCAGCGAGGCGGCCGATCCCAGCCCGCCCGCATTGCCCGCCATCAGCAGGTCGCCCATGCGGCCACCCCAGCCGTTGTCCGCACCTTCCGGCGAGAACGACTGCCAGGTCGATTGCTGGTCGTTGTGGGAGAACAGCTTGGCGGGACGGGGGGCGGATTCACCCAGGTACTCGGTCTTGCTCAAGCGGCGCTTGAGCGGGCCGACATTGGCCAGCACCGCCGCACGCCCCGATTGGTAAATGGACTGGACATCGGACAGCAAGGGGTGCATTGCGAACTGTCGGCCGGCATGGACGGCGCGCCCGGCGTGCGCGATGGGCAGCACACCCCCGAGGCGAGCAGGCGTGCCGGCCTCAGCCTGCATGTTGGCCGGGGTGCCCGCAGGCAGCAGGGCGATGGAGGTGCCCGAGCCTGCCGAGCCACGCGCCATCGGGTCGCGCTGATTCACGTAGTGCGTCCATGAATCGTTGTCGGTGGCCAGAACGGTGTTGTAGCCATCGTTGCCGCCATAGAGGAACACGCAGACCAGGGCTTTGTAGTCGCCCTGCGAGGCCTGTGCCGAGGCGTGGCCCAGCATCGACAGGCTCATGCCCAGCGGGGCAGCGGCGCCCAGGGAACCCAGGGCCGCGGCATGGCGCAGGAAGGAACGGCGACTGATGTGCTTGCTCATGGCGGGGCTCACTGCTGGACGATGTAGGAAGGGGACACGGCGATCAAGGCCACTGCTGCGGCGGCGCGCCGGCGGCGCTGCGGTTCGTCGGCACGCGGCATCGCGCCCACGGCGGTGACCACGCGCTCGTTGAGCGAGCCGGTGAGGGGCTCGCCCAGCAGGCGGCGGGCGGCCTCATCGACCAGCCGCTGCGGCCGTGCCGTGCCTTCGTCCAGTGACTGCAGGCTGCTCAGGTTGAACTGCACATCGGGCTTGCCGGTCTGCGGGTTGGTCTGCCCCCAGCCCTGATCGAGGATGGTGGTGATGAAGTTGGCGTAGCCCAACACCGAGGTCTCATTGGTGATCTGCATCTCGGGCGCGACCAGTTGCAGGGTGCCGAGCTGGCTGCGCGGAGGCTTGTAGCCAGGGCGGTAGAAATTGAACACCGAGGGCGAACGCATGGGGGTCTGGCCCAGTGCGTACGCTGCACTGTCCGTGTCCGGCACGAAGTAGAAGGGCGCCGCACTCTGCGTCGACTGCAGCGTGGCGTACATCGATGAGCTGTGCGGGATGGCGCGCAGCAACTGGGTGAGTCGGAGCACCGGTTCGCGCAGCTTGCCGTAGGCGGGCATGCTCACGCCGGCAGTGGCGGGCATGCGCGCCTCGGCGTCCAGCAAGATGGCCTTGACGACGGAGCGCAGATGACCATTGCTGCTGCGGAACACGCTGGTCACCCTGGCCACATAGGCCGGGCTGGGGTTGCTGGTGACCAGGCGCTGGATCAGTTGCTTGCTGATGAAGGGCGCCGTGTTGGGGTGCGTGGCCAGGCGGTCCAGCGCGATGCGCAGGCTGAGTGCGGGGTCTGCCGTGGCCTGCGGGGCGATGGTCACGCCCAGGAAGCGCTTCTCGCTGGTGGAGTGCACTTCCGGGTAGCTGCTCATTGGCTGGGTGGTCTGTGCGGCGACATCGTTGCAGCCGGTGGTCGCCCAGAAGCAGCGCCACCATTCGGCCGAGTTGCCGGCAGGCCGGTGCCAGCTCCACCCGGTGAACACCTTGGCCAGGCCGCGCACATCGCTGGAGGTGTAGGTTTCCACGGGCAGACCATTGCTCAGCTTGAGCGAGCCGTCGTCATTGAGTTCATACAGGCCGATGGAGAACAGCTGCATCACCTCGCGCGCGAAGTTCTCATCGGGGATCCGGCCGCTGGCGGGATCTTCCTTGCGGTTCTGCAGGGTCGACAGGTAGATGCCC
>CALAKR010000067.1 GCA_937923225.1 uncultured Aquabacterium sp.
GGTGCCTACCTGCCGCTGGACCCGGACTACCCTGAGGAACGCCTGGCCTACATGATCGAGGACAGCCGCATGGCCTTGCTGCTGCATGCGCCAGGCCTGCGCCTGCCGGTGCCTGAAGGGCTGGCGACACTCGAACTGCCGGCCCCGCAGGCAGACCCGGCCCACGTACCGAACCCGCACGTCGACCTGGCGCCGGAGCACCTGGCCTACGTGATCTACACCTCTGGCTCCACCGGCAAGCCCAAGGGCGCCGGCAACCGCCACGTGGCCCTGGCCAACCGCCTGTACTGGATGGAGCAGGCCTATGAGCTGACCGCTGCTGAGCGGGTGCTGCAAAAGACCCCGTTCAGCTTCGACGTGTCGGTGTGGGAGTTCTTCTGGCCGTTGATGACCGGCGCCCAACTGGTGGTGGCCGAGCCCGGCGCGCACCGCGACCCGGCGCAGTTGGTGGCGCTGATCGAGCAGCACGGCATCAGCACGCTGCACTTCGTGCCGTCGATGCTGCAGGTGTTCCTGCAATCGCCGGACCTGGACGGGTGCCACAGCCTGCGACGCATCCTGTGCAGTGGCGAGGCGCTGGCGCTCGATGCCCAGGCCCAGGTGTTCGCACGCCTGCCCAAGGCCGGCCTGTACAACCTGTACGGCCCGACCGAAGCCGCCATCGACGTCACCCACTGGACCTGCGTGAAGGAGGGCAGCGACAGCGTGCCCATCGGGCGTCCCATCGCCAACCTGCACACCTACGTGCTGGACGCGGCCCTGCAACCGGTGGTGCCGGGGGTAGCCGGTGAGTTGTACCTGGGTGGCGTAGGCCTGGCCCGTGGGTATCACCGCCGCCCGGCGCTGACCGCCGAGCGCTTCGTGGCAAGCCCTCTGGGTAATGGCGAGCGCTTGTACCGCACGGGTGATCGGGTGCGTTACCGCGCCGACGGCGTACTGGAGTACCTCGGCCGCCTGGACCACCAGGTGAAGATCCGTGGCCAGCGCATCGAGTTGGGAGAAATCGAGGCGCGCCTGCTGGAGGTGGCCGGCGCGAGTGAAACCGTGGTCGTGGCCCGCCAGGATGCCCAAGGCCAGCACCTGGTCGGCTACGTGGCCGACGCGTGCGCGCCTGCTGATCTTGCCGCCTGGCAAGCCCAGCTCAAGGCCCGGCTGGCCGAGACCTTGCCGGCCTACATGGTGCCTTCGCACCTGGTGTGGCTGCCGGCAATGCCCTTGAGCCCCAACGGCAAGCTGGATCGCAAGGCCTTGCCTGCGCCTGATCTTGATCAAGCCCGGCAGGCTTTCCAGGCACCGAGCACCGAGCTCGAATGCACCGTTGCAGCCATCTGGCGCCAGGTGTTGCACCTGGACCAAGTAGGCATGGCCGATCACTTCTTCGACCTGGGCGGGCATTCGCTGCTCGCCACCCAGGTGATTTCGCGTGTTGCCCAGGAACTGGACCTGGAGGTGCCACTGGCGCTGCTGTTCGAACACAGCACCCTGCATGCCTTCACCCAGGCCGTGAGCGCCCTGCAAGGCCAACGCGTCGCGCCGATTGCCCCGGTGGACCGCAACCAGCCACTGCAGCTGTCGTTCGCCCAGGAGCGGCAGTGGTTCCTCTGGCAGCTGGAACCGCACAGCAGCGCCTATCACATCCCCATGGCCCTGCGCTTGCGTGGCGAGTTGGACCTGCAGGCGCTGGAAGACAGCTTCAACCTGCTGGTGCAGCGTCACGAAAGCCTGCGTACCACCTTCATCCAGGAGCAGGCTCAGGTTCGTCCGGTCATCCACGCCCACTGGCGTTTGCCTGTGCCGGTGCACTCCGTTGCGGGCCAAGAAGAGGAGGGCGCAGCGATCCAGGCCTTCCTCCAAGTCCAGACTGCCCAGCCCTTCGACTTGATCAATGGGCCGTTGCTGCGCATCGGTGTGCTGCAACTGGGGGCACAGGACCATGTGCTGACCCTGGTCCAGCACCACATCGTTTCCGATGGCTGGTCGATGCAGGTGATGGTCGATGAATGGATGCAGAGCTATGCCAGCCTGACCAGCGGCGCGCAGCCCAACCTTGCGCCGCTGCCCGTCCAGTACCTGGATTACGCCCACTGGCAGCGCGACTGGCTGGCAGCCGGTGAGCGCGAGCGTCAGCTGATGTACTGGCGTGAGCAGTTGGGCGATGAGCCGGTGGTACTGGAGCTGCCCACCGATCACCCGCGTCCTGCGGTGCAGAGCTACCGCGGTGCCCGCCTGGGGCTGACCTTGGACACGCAGCTGACCACAGGCCTGCAACAGCTGGCGCAACAGCACAACGTCACGCTGTTCATGCTGCTGCTGGCCTCGTTCCAGGCGCTGTTGCAGCGTTACAGCGGCCAGGACGACATCCGTGTCGGCGTGCCCGTCGCCAACCGCCACCGCCTGGAGACCGAGCGGCTGATCGGCTTCTTCGTCAATACCCAGGTCCTGCGTGCGCGCTTCGATGGGCAACTGACCGTAGAGGCGCTGTTGGAACAAGTGCGCCAGGCCGCTTTGGGCGCCCAGCAGCATCAGGAC
>CALAKR010000068.1 GCA_937923225.1 uncultured Aquabacterium sp.
TTTTAGCCATCCTCTCCTGGAGACCTCATGGGATTTCTCGCCGGCAAACGACTGCTGATCACCGGACTGCTGTCCAACCGCTCCATCGCCTACGGCATCGCCAAGGCCTGCAAGCGCGAGGGGGCCGAGCTGGCCTTCAGCTACGTGGGCGAGCGTTTCAAGGACCGGATCACCGAATTTGCCAAGGAATTCGATTCGACCCTGATTTTCGACTGCGACGTGGGCAGCGACGAGCAGATTGAGGCGCTGTTTGCCGATCTGGCCAAGACCTGGCCCAAGTTCGACGGCTTCGTGCACTCCATCGGTTTCGCCCCCCGCGAGGCGATCGCCGGTGATTTCCTGGAAGGCCTGTCGCGTGAAGGCTTCCGCGTGGCGCACGACATCTCCAGCTACAGCTTCCCGGCGCTGGCCAAGGCTGCCCTGCCCTACCTGAACGACAAGGCCGCCCTGCTGGCCCTGACCTACCTGGGCGCCGAACGGATCGTGCCGGCCTACAACACCATGGGCCTGGCCAAAGCCTCACTGGAAGCCAGCGTGCGCTACACCGCCGCCAGCCTGGGCCCCAAGGGCATCCGTGCCAACGGCATCTCGGCTGGCCCGATCAAGACCCTGGCCGCCTCGGGCATCAAGGGTTTCAGCAAGATCCTGGACGTGGTCGAGCAGAACGCCCCGCTGCGCCGCAACGTCACCATCGACGACGTGGGCAACGTGGCCGCCTTCATGCTGTCGGACCTGTCCGCGGGCGTGACGGCCGAAATCACCTATGTGGATGCCGGCTTCAGCCACGTCATGGGTGGCCTGAGCGAACTGGGCTGATCGCCTGATCGCACAGCTGCCGCCTGCGCTCAGCGCAGGTCGATGATGTCGATCACCGGCGGCACCAGCCAGCGCAAGGGCACACGGCTTTCGCCCATGCCCGAGGTGACGTAGACCGGCACGGGGGCCCAGTCGTGCAGCCCCCGGTCGAAACCGTTCTCGCTGTCAATCACCTTCTTGTACAGACCCGGCAGCCGAATCTGGCCGCCGTGCGTGTGCCCGGCCAGCACCAGCCTGGCCATGCCCGGCTCCAGCTGCATGGCCGAATCCGGGTTGTGCATCAGCACCACGATGGGCTTGTCATGGGGCGCCGCCTGCACGGGCGCGATGCCGTCCTTGCCCGCCCAGCGATCACCCATGCCTACCAGCGTGAAGCTGCCCAGGTCGGCATGCGTGTACTCGACCGGCGTCACGCCCAGGGACACCAGGGTCTGGTGAAGCTCGCGCTCCAGCCGGGGGCCGGGGCGCTGTTCATCATGGTTGCCCGGCACCGAGTAGGCTGGCATGGTCAGGCGCTTGAGGGGCGCCAGCAACGTGGTCAGGTTCTGGTCAGGCTCGCCGGTCAGATCGCCCGCGATCAGCACGGCATCCGGTTTGAGCTCGTTGAGCCGATCAACCACCCGCTCCAGGTAAGCCGGCGATTTGTAAAGCCCCAGGTGCAGGTCTGAAATCAGGGCCACCCGGGCCGGCACGCCAATGGGGATGGCCGTCTCCTGAACCGTGATCCGGTAGCGCTCGATGAAGCGCGCATCGATGAAGACCAGCAAGGCCGCCAGCACCACCACGGCGCCCGCCCTGCGCCCCCATGACCAGCTCGCCCCGAGGCGCCACAAGCGCCAGCCCTGCCAAGCCAGCAAGGGCCAGCTCAGCCAGCTGCTCCACAACAAGGCAAGTTTCAGATACCAGGACAAGGACACGGGTTCGTAAGCGGGAACAGGTAGCAGCATGGGTAACAGAGCGGCAGCGCGTGTCAGAGTTCCCATGGATGGAACAGGCTCTTGCCGGCTGCCCTTGCCCAATCGGCGCCAAGGCGGACAATGGGCTGCATGGTTGCCCCCGCCTCCTCCTCGCTGGTCACGCGCATCCCGCTGTTCCCGCTGCAGACGGTGTTGTTCCCGGGCGGGCGCCTGCCCCTGCGCATCTTCGAGGTGCGCTACCTGGACATGATTGCGCGCTGCCATGCGGCGGGCACCCCCTTCGGCGTGGTGTGCCTGACGCGCGGCGGCGAGGTGCGCGTGCCCAGACGCCCCAGCGCGGGCGATGGCTCCGGTGCCCCAGCCTACGCACCCGAGGCATTCCACATGGTGGGTACCTTGGCCGCCATCGATGAGCTGGACCGGCCGCAGCAAGGCCTGATGATGGTGCGCTGCACAGGCACACAGCGCTTCAAGTTGCGCACCAGCGAGCAATTGCGGCACGGCCTGTGGATGGGCGAGATCGAATTGCTGCCGCAAGACCCGATCGTGCCCGTGCCCGATGACCTGCTGCCCGCCATGCAGGCCCTGCAGCACCTGGTGGACAACCTGTCGGCCCGCCCCGAAGGCCTGGGAGACCTACCTCTGCAGGAGCCCTACCACTGGGACGATTGCGGCTGGCTGGCCAACCGCTGGTGCGAACTGCTGCCGGTGTCGAGCGACATCAAGCAGCGCTGCATGGTGCTGGACAACCCCTTGCTGCGGCTGGAGCTGGTCAACGACATGCTCGAACGCCTGGGCATCCGGGTGCCGCACTAGGGCCTGTTAACACTACCGCAAGCCATCGGCGATCAGAGCAAAGCAGATGAATGCGATGAACATGACGTCGAGCTTCTCGAATCTGGAGAAGATGCGGCGGTAGCCTTTGAGCCTGCGGAACAGGCGCTCTACCTCGTTGCGACGCTTGTACATCTCGCGGTCGTACTCCCATGGCTCGATGCGTGTGCGCAGCGGCGGTACGACGGGAATGAAGCCCAGATCAAGTGCCAACTGACGCGTCTCGTTGCCCTCGTAGGCACGGTCCATGAGCAGGTGCAACGGGCGATTGGGTGGACCGAGCCGCTTGAGCAGTGCCCGGCCTTCCGGTGCGTCATGCGCTTGTCCGGGAGACAGAGAGAAGGTTATGGCTGTGCGCGCGTCCGCCGCGAGGAGGTGGATTTTGGTGTTCCACCCACCACGGGATTTGCCGATAGCCTGCGGACCGTTTTTTTTGGCGCGCCGGTGCCGTCCGGATGCACTTTCACGCTGGTGCTGTCCAGCGACACCGCCTCGATCTTGATCTGCACCACCTGCGCTTGCTGGAGTTGCTCGAAGGCCCGGTCAAGCCCCGGCGGCCACCCAAACTGCCCCACCCATGGCCACCCAAACTGCTCCACTTGGCCGGGGTGAATTGACCCATTGAGAACGGTGAGTCAGGCGCCTCAGCCCTGACGAGCAGGACGTAACTTTCGCCCCCTTGACCACGAGGGGGGATTCACGAGGTGAAC
>CALAKR010000069.1 GCA_937923225.1 uncultured Aquabacterium sp.
CCCACATTCTGGAACAGCGAGCCGCTGTTGGTGGCGGGCGGCACGATGGCCACGGGGCGCGCCTGCGTGGGTTCCATCACCTCGACACGGGGAGCGGTGGCCATGCAACCGGCCATGGTGAAGGCCAGGAAGGTGCCGCCCAAGACCCGGGCGGAGGGTGAAAGAAAACGCGTCATCACAGTTGTCCCAGACGTTGCAGCATCTGATCGGAAGTCTGGATAGCCTTCGAGTTCAGCTCGTAGGCCCGTTGCGTCTGGATCATCATGATCAGCTCCTCGACCACATTGACATTGGACGCTTCCACGAAGCCTTGCGACAGCGTGCCGGTGGCATCCAGGCCCGGGTTGGTGACCGTGGGCGTGCCCGAGGCCTCCGATTCCGTGAACAGGTTGCCACCGCGGGGGTCCAGGCCGGCGGGGTTGATGAAGTGCGCCACCTGCATCTGGCCCAGGTTGGTGGGCGCGGTCTGGCCGGGCAGCATGGCCGTGACGGTGCCATCGCCGCCGATGCTCACGGTCACCGCGTTCTGCGGCACGGTGATGCCGGGCTGCACGGTGTAGCCCTCGTTGGTGACGATCTGGCCCTGCGAGGACAGCTTGAAGGAGCCATCCCGCGTGTAGGCCGTGGTGCCGTCGGGCATCTGGATCTGGAAGAAGCCGTCGCCGTTGATGGCCACGTCCAGCGTGTTGCCCGTCTGCTGCAGCGTGCCCTGCGAGAACTGGCGTGCGGTGGCCACGGGCTTCACACCCAGGCCGACCTGCAGGCCCGTGGGCAGCTGTGTCTGCTCGGAGCTGTTGGAGCCGACCTGACGCAGGTTCTGATACATCAGATCCTCGAAGATCGCATGCGAGGCCTTGTACCCGTAGGT
This sequence comes from uncultured Aquabacterium sp., assembly GCA_937923225.1. Taxonomy (GTDB): domain Bacteria; phylum Pseudomonadota; class Gammaproteobacteria; order Burkholderiales; family Burkholderiaceae_C; genus Aquabacterium. Next base: position 869 of record CALAKR010000069.1, read on the forward strand.
CGAGCTGTTGGCCAGGTTGTTGGACACATGGTCGAGCTGGATTTGCTGGGCATCCATGCCCGACTTCGAAATCCACAGTGATCGCATCATGGCCGTTCTCCTTCAATCATCAAGTCAAAATCAGGCGGAAGCGTTGGACAACAACTGCGCGGCCTGCTGCTCGTCTTTCTCGGCGGTCTGCAGCGAGCGCATCTGCGCTTCGTACTGACGGGCAGCCGAGATCATCGAGATCATGGTTTCGATCGGGTTCACGTTCGATCCTTCGAGCGTGCCCTCGTGCACACGCGCATTGGCGTCTGCGGGGAGATCCCCGTCGGCGGCGGTGAACAGCCCGTCGGCGCGGCGGTCCAGTTTGGTCTCCGGTGTCACCAGCTTGAGCTTGCCGACGGGCGTCACGGTGCCGTTGGACTCCTTGACGCTCACGGTGCCGTCGCTGGAGATCGACGGGGTCGTGTTGGGCGGGATGCTGATCGGGCCGCCGTCGCCCATCACTGTGTAGCCGGTGTAGGTGACCAGCGTGCCTTCGTTGTTGACGGTGAGCGCGCCACCGCGGGTGTACGCCTCGGTGCCGTCCAGCGCCTGCACCGTCAGCCACGACTTGTCGCGCACCGCCACATCCAGCGGGCGGCCAGTGTGGTTCAGCGGGCCTTGCGCTTCGTCGTAGCCCACGGTGGTTTCCAGCGAGTACACGCGGGTGGTGGAGCCGTCGCCACGCACCGGCACGGCACGCACAGCCTGCAGTTCGGCGCGGAAGCCCGTGGTCGACACGTTGGCCAGGTTGTGCGCCAGCACTTCCTGGCGCTGCATGTCCATCTTGGCGCCGGCCATGCTGAGGTAAATCATGCGGTCCATCGCGGGCTCCGGTCAGTCAGGATCAGCGCAGGTTCACCAGGGTCTGCAGGACCTGGTCCTCGGCCTTGATGGTCTGGGCGTTGGCCTGGTACATGCGCTGGGCCACGATCATGTTGACCAGCTCGCCGGTCAGGTCCACGTTGGATTCCTCCAGCGCGCCCGACTGCAGCAGGCCCATGTTGCCGTCACCGGGGATGCCCGTGACCGGGTCGCCCGAGGCGTAGGTGGCGCTCCATTCGTTGCCGCCCTTGGGCTGCAGCCCCTGCGGGTTGCGGAAGGTGGCCAGCTCCACCTGGCCGGCCGGCTTGGACTGGCCGTTGGAGTAGCGGGCCATCACGATGCCGTTGGATTCGATGGTGATGCTGGTCAGCTGGCCGGGCGAGTAGCCGGTCTGCGTCAGGCCGGTCACTGCGAAGCTGGAACCGTACTCGGCCGACCGGGAGAGGTCCATGCTGATGCCGGAGATGGCTTCAGTCAGCGCGCCGGAGGACATCGCCACCTGGGGAATGGTGGGCAGGGTGAACTTGCCGTCGGTGGCCGTGGCGATGGGGTTGTTGCCGGCATCGTAGGTGGTGATGGTGCCGGGGTCACCCTGCACCGCACCGGCGTTGGTGGTGGTGGGGTTGCCGCCCGAGGCCGCGAAGGTCATGCTGGCCACGCGTACCGGATCGCCTGCGCCGTCGTTCTGGATCGACTCGCCGTTGGCCGTGACGTAGACGTCCCAGTTGTCGGCGCTGGTCTTGCGCATGTAGTAGGTCAGGCCGATGGCCTGGCCCTTGACGTCATAGACCGTCTGCGAGGTCGCGAAGTTGTAGGTGGTGGGGTCGTCGAAGTCGATGGCGGTGCCCGACGCCACGGCGGTGCGCGAGTCGAAGGTCATCTCCAGGTTGATCCGGTCGGTCTGGTTGGGCTGGATGCCGCCGGTGGGCAGCGTCAGCTCGGTGGCCTGCGAGGGGATGATGGTGCCCTGGTTGTCAGCCTGGTAGCCCAGCAGCTTGTGGCCCGCGTTGTTGACGATGAAGCCTTCGCGGTTGAGCTTGAACTGGCCGTTGCGCGAGTAGATGACGGGGTTTTCGCCATCGCTCAGCTGGAAGAAGCCGTTGCCGTTGATGGCCAGGTCCATCGGGTTCTCGGTGGTGGTGATGTTGCCCTGCGTGAACTGCTGGGCCACCGCGCCGATGTTCGCGCCGATGCCGATGTTGTTGCTGCCGGAGCCGTTGAGGGCGTTGGCGTACATGTCGGAGAACTCGGCGCGAGAGAACTTCGCGCCGAAGGTGCCTGCG
>CALAKR010000070.1 GCA_937923225.1 uncultured Aquabacterium sp.
CCACACTGTGAGCGCCCGATTGGCGACGGCGCTTAGGCCGAATCCAGGGTCTCGCGCAGCTCTTCTTCCCAGAAAAGCATGTCGTCCAGGCTCACGTCCAGCCAGTCCAGCGCGGCCTGTCCGTGGCTGAGCCAGTCGGCGTCGGGCTCTTCGGCCTCATGGCGGCGCATCAGGTGCTCGGCCACCAGGCCGGCAGCCACCAGGGTGTGCACCTCGGGTTCGGCACCGCTGCCCCCCAGCACCTCCAGATCATGATGCAGGCGGATCGCCGCCACCACGCTGGGCGCCAGGCGCCACACGCGGGCCACCAGGGCCCCCACCACCGCGTGGTCGGTGCGGTGGTTGGCGTTCTCGGTGGCGATGGGCGAGCGGTCGATGCGGGCGCGGGCCTCGATCATCGTGCCGGCATAGCCCTTCACGCTTTGCATCATCACGGGCATGCCCACGTGCGCGAACAGGCCGAAGGTGTGCGCCAGATCGGGTGACGAGCCCGGCAGCTTCTTGGCGATGAAGGCCATGGCCAGCGCACGCTTGGTCGAGCGTTCCCAGAAGCGGGTGAGCAGCGCATGGTTGACGCGTATGGCGCGCTGCATCAAAAAACCGGCCATCACGGAGGCCGTGTGCTCCAGGCCCAGTCGGTTCATGGCCTGGCCCACAGTCTGCACGGGCTGGCCTGCGGCAAAAAGCGGGCCATTGGAGCTGCGGATCAGCGTGGCGGACATGGCCACATCGCTGGCGGCGATCCGGGCGATCTCGTTCAGGTCAGGCTCGGCGTAGGCCATGGCTGCTCGCAGACGGGCCAGCAGCTCGGGGCACGGCGGGATAACGATGTGCTGGAGGGGGCCGGTGCGGCGGGCCTGGTCGAGTTCAGCCTGGATGGCGGCCGTGCGAGTGAGCTCGGGGGCGGTCGTCGTCATGTGTCAACGTGGCGATTTCGGACAGAAAATGAATCACGCGGGTGCGTCACTTCTTATCGGCAAACACCACCCGCAATGAAGCGCCCAGATCGGTAACTTTGCGAAAGTTCACCCCTGCCCGGCCCTTGACAGACCGCCCCCGGGGGTGGCGCGGTGGCGCTGTCAGATCCAAGCGTCAAGCCACGCCAGGAATGGGCCGCAGCGGGCCGCGGAACACTTCTTTGCGCGGCTTGCCGCTGAGCGGCGGAAATTCCACGGTTTGCTCCGGCACATCGCAATCAGGCAGTTGATCCAGCAGATGCCGGATCAGCGTAAGGCGGCCACGGCGCTGGTCGTTGAAATCCACCAGCGTCCACGGCGCATGCTCGGTGTGCGTGGCGCGCAGCATCGCGTCGCGGGCTTTGCCATAGTCCTCGTACTTCTCGCGGGCTTGCAAATCGATGGGCGACAGCTTCCAGCGCTTGAGCGGGTCGTCGCGCCGCTCGGCGAAGCGCTGCTCCTGCTCGGCCTGGTCCACCGTGAGCCAGTACTTGAAGAGCAGGATGCCATCGTCCACCAGCAGTTTCTCGAACAGCGGCACCTGGGCCAGGAAGCGTTTCACATCGGTGTCGCTGCAGAACCCCATCACCCGCTCGACACCGGCGCGGTTGTACCAACTGCGGTCGAACAGGGCGATGTGGCCACCCGCCGGCAGGTGGGACACATAGCGCTGGAAGTACCACTGCGTGCGCTCGTCCTCGCTGGGCTTGGACAGCGCCACCACTTGGCACTGGCGCGGGTTCAGCGGATGGCTGATCGCACTGATCACGCCACCCTTGCCTGCCGTGTCCCGCCCTTCGATGAGCACCACCAGCCGCTTGCCATGGTGCTGCACCCACCGGGCGACACGGTCCAGCTCCAGGTGGAGCGGGGCCAGTTGCTCCTCATACTCCTTGCGGCCCAGGCGTGACTCGTTCCTGTCGCCCTTCTTGTCACCTTTTTTGTCGTCCTTGGCCCCCACCTTGGCAACAGCGGTTTTCTTGCTCGGCATTGGTCGCTCTCCTGAAAAAGGGGCGCACAGATCGCGCGCCATCTCCGTACACTAGCGCCTTTCCCGCCTCGCCGTGCCAGCCGTGCACGGCACACCTTCGCCATGAACATCCTGCTCGCGCCGATGGAGGGCCTGCTGGACTTCGCCCTGCGCGACATCCTCACCCGCGTCGGCGGCATCGACCGCTGCGTTTCCGAGTTCATCCGCGTGACGGACACGCTGCTGCCCGAGCGTGCCTTCCGCCGCATCGTGCCCGAACTCATGCATGGCGGCCGCACGCCGGCCGGCGTGCCCGTGCGCGCGCAGTTGCTGGGCTCCGACCCGGCCTGCATGGCCGACAACGCCGCGCGCCTGGCCGGCATGGGCCCGGCGGGCATCGACATCAACTTCGGCTGCCCGGCCAAGGTGGTCAACCGCCATGGCGGTGGTGCTGCCTTGCTCAAAGAGCCCGAGCTGATGGAACGCATCGTGGCCGCTGTGCGCCGGGCCGTGCCCGCCGACATGCCCGTGTCCGCCAAGATGCGGCTGGGTTTCGACGATGACAGCCGCGCCATCGAGTGCGCCCAGGCCATCGTTTCGGGCGGCGCAGGCGAACTGGTGGTGCATGCGCGTACCAAGGCCCACGGCTACCGGCCGCCGGCCTACTGGGAACGCATCGCCGACATTCGCACCGAAGTGAGCATCCCCCTGGTGGCCAATGGCGAGATCTGGACGGTGGACGACGCCCTGCGCTGCCGCGAGGTGTCCGGCTGCACCGATTTGATGCTGGGGCGCGGCATCGTGACCGATCCTGGCCTGGCGCTCGCCATCCGCTTCGCAGTGCAAGGCGACGCCGATGCGCCCTTGCCCGGCTGGCCAGCGTTGCAGCCGCTGCTGCACACCTTCTGGGGGCTGATCGAAACCAACATCGAGCACCGTCATCGCGCCGGCCGGCTCAAGCAATGGCTGAACTTCCTGCGTCGGCGCTTCCCCGAGGCCGAAGAGGCCTACCAGGCTGTGCGCACCATCACCGATTCCCGGGTGATCACCGCGTGGCTGGACAAGGCGCTCGATGCTGAGCCGGCACCTCAGCCCATCACGACGGTGGTGCCAATGGCCGCCTGAGCGCGCCGCTGATCAGGTGGCCTCTGCCACCATTCGCGCATCACCGGCCCTGACGGCCTCAGGCACTGTCGTACCC
>CALAKR010000071.1 GCA_937923225.1 uncultured Aquabacterium sp.
CTGCGACTGGAAGTCGCTCATGATCAGGGTGTGGTCCTGGGCGTTCAGCAGGGTGCGGCCAGGGGCGGCGACGGCGACGGGCTGGGCGGCGATGGTGGTGTTGGCGTTGCTCATGATGAAATCCTTTGATGAAGAAATTGGTGGATGCTTGAAAATTCGTCGATTCGCTTCAACCTGAAGTGAGGGAGAGTTATCCCCTTGTTTTTCAATCACTTCCGTGCTGCGATGGATGAAGTATCTGGCGCCTGATCTGCCCTCAGGTTGAAACATCACCGCATTCATCATCGATAATTTCGAATATTCAACCTGAGCCTGATCCGTGCTGAAGCTCACACTCGAAGCCATCGAACTGGTGGATGCCATCGCCCGCCACGGCTCTTTCGCGGCCGCGGCCGAGCGCCTGTACAAAGTGCCGTCGACGATTTCGTACGCGGTGGCCAAGCTGGAGGAGCAACTGGGCCTGGCCCTGTTCGTGCGCAATGGCCCGCGCGTGACACTCACGCCGGCCGGGCACGAGATGCTCAAGGAAGGCCGCTGGCTGCTGGCGGCGGCGCGCCAGCTGGAATCGCGCATGCGGCAGATCGCCACGGGCTTCGAGACCGAGCTGCGGTTCGCCCACGATTCGCTGATTCCCACCTACGCCTTCGGTGAAGACATCCGCGCCTTCGAAGCGCTGGACACCGGCACGCGGTTGCGCATTCACAGCGACGCGCTCAATGGCCCGTGGGAAGCCCTGCGCGAGGGCCGTGCCGACATCGTCGTGGCGGCGGGTGAAGGCCCGTCAGGCGGCGGCTACAAGGCCGTGCCCGTGGGCAGCCTCGAGTTCGTGTTCTGCGTGGCGCTGTCGCACCCACTGGCTCGGCTGGAGCGCCCCATCACGCGGGCCGATCTGCTGGAGCACACCGCCGTGGTGGTGGGCGACGGCGCCCGCTCACTGAGCGACCGCACCGTGGGACTGCAATCAGGCCAGCGGCGCATCACCGTGCCGTCCATCCAGGCCAAGATCGAGTGCCAGGCCGCCGGCCTGGGGCTGGGCTTTTTGCCCCGCGCCTGCATCGGCAAGGAGCTGGCCTCTGGCGCCCTGGTGGCGTTGCCGGTGGAAGAGCCGCGCCCACCCGAAACCTTCTGGCTGGCCTGGCGCACCGAGCACATGGGCGAGGCGCTCAAGTGGTGGCGGCACCGGCTGGACCGCCCGCTGCTGCCCAACATCCTGCCCCGCTGATGTCAACGTCGGCATCCACTCAGGCGCGCGCGACCAGGTCGCCCAGCACCGTGAACTCATCAGGGTGACGCGCTGGCGCCGGCGCGTCGTACAGCGCCAGCCACGAGGGCGAGCGCGCCAGGTGGGCGGGCAAGGCGCAGAAGGCCTCCGCGCGATCGGCCCCCGGCTCGTGCGGCAGCGTGCAGGCCACCGGCAGATCGGGCCAGAAGGTGACGGGCTCGTCATTGGCCTGCAAGGCCTGCTTGGCCCCTGCCCAGCGGTACAGGCGGATGTCACCGTCCAGCACCATGGTCGGGCCCGCCAGGATGTAGAGGTCATCGCCATCCATGTGCAGATCGCGCACGCCCAGGCCACCGAGGTTCAGGAAGTGCTTGCGCAGCGGGGCATCGCGGCCCGGCAAGTTGGCCAGTTGGAGATGATCACCCTGTGCACGAGGGTTGATCTCGAGCAGGCCGGCCCAGCCGCGCAGCACCGGCCCGCGCAGGCCCAGCAGCATGGACTCGTCCAGCAGAGCCATGCCTTCCACGTCGAAGCCGTTGTCCTTGCCCGGCAAGGGCAGGAAGGGGCCGAAGTGCGGGTCATCGGCCAACAGGCGGGTCAAGGCATTGCTGCGCTCATCACCTTGCAGGCGTCTCGCCCGCCGGCCATCACTTGAGCGTGGCACCAGCGTGGGCACACCGCCCTCCCCTCGCTCCACCGGAATGCAGGCCAGCAGCAGACGGTTCGAATCCAGGCTGAGCTTGGCCAGGCGGCGCGCATTGTCATGGGCACTGCGCCCGGGTTTGGCATTCTTGCGCTTGAGCCCGTGCGAGCCCACCACCCACAGGTAGCGGCCATCGAAGGCCATGCCTTCCAGATCAGCCTCGTCATCGGCATCGCCCGGCAAATCGATGAAATGCGCCAAGGGGAAATTCACCGGCTCGCCGAAACGAAGGGCCTCAGAGCCCACAGGTGGCAGCCGTGTCAGGCGGTCGATGCCACAGGCCTCGTCGCCGGCCACCCAGAGCGTGTCGCCAATGAAGGCGGCACCAGACAGGTTGAGATGGACCAGCGAATCCTGGTCGAACTCCAGGCGCACGGCATGGCGCTTGATCAGTTTCTTCATCGTGGACGGTCCATGATCGGGTGGTCCATCGATGGTAAGCCACGCTCATGGAACCGTCATCTCAGGCGGCCAGAACCCATGGGCTCATTCAAGCCCGGGGGCCCGGCCTTGGCGAGCCGATCAGGCCGCCACAGCTGTGCGGCGCGAGCGGACGCGCAGCACGCCCATCACGCCCAGGCCGGCCATCAGCATGGCCCAGCTCGATGCCTCGGGCACGGGGGTGATGTTGAAGTTGGCGATGCTGCCGATCTGGGCCGCCGTCAAGCCGTCAAGACGCGGGGCGTTGAGCAGGGCTTGGCCCGTGGCCTTGGCCAACCGTTGATCGGCAGCCGTGGAGCCATCCAGTTCACTGGCCAGGAAGGCAAAGTTCAGCAGGCTCAGGCTCTGGCCGGCTTGCAGCGTGATCGAGAAGCTCACGTTGTAGCGGTCCGGCGTGATCGACGCCTGGCCCAGGCCGTTGTTGCCCGACACCAGCGCCAGCACAGGGTCACCACCGCCGCAGGCGCCGGACCAATCGTCTTCGCAGCTCACGATCAGGCCGCCGCTGTTGAAGCTGATCAGTTCATCGCCGTCCGAGCCCAGGTTGCCGAAAAAGTTCAGCGTGGTGGTGATGGTGGCGCCGGTGTTGTTGGTGAAGGTGTCGAAGAAGCGGTAGACATTGCCGC
>CALAKR010000072.1 GCA_937923225.1 uncultured Aquabacterium sp.
GACCTGATGAAGGGCCAGCTCGAGGTGCACAGCACGGTGGGCGCCGGCACGGTGGTGCGCATCCACCTGCCGCGTGCGGCCGACGAGACCCTGCCCGAGCCGACCGCGGCAGCCTTGCCGGCGGTATCGCTCAGTGATCCCGACTCACCGCGCCAGGGCGTGGTGCTCTGCGTGGACGACGACCCGGTCAATGCCGTGATCGTGCAGCAGTTGCTGGGGCGCTGGCCGGGGGTGGCCTTCCACCATGTGGGCTCGGGCCGCGAGGGCCTGGAAATGGCGGCCCAACTGCGGCCGACGCTGGTGCTGCTGGACGTGAAACTGCCTGATCTGGACGGCATGGAAGTGCTGGCCATGCTGCGGGCTGACCCGCGTACCCGTGGGCTGTGCGTGGTGATGCTCACGGGTCAGGCCCAGCCCGACGACATTGAATCGGCCCTGCGCAGCGGTGCCAGGGCCTACTGGACCAAGCCCATGGATTTCGCGCTGTTCATCGCCGAAATGCAAAAACTGCTGCCGCCGGCAGCCGTTTGATCCACCCCGATCCTGCACCCCCTAAGCCACACATTCCCCCTTTGTGGCGGATTGGCTTGGCGGGGATGCCCGCATAGAATCCGACTCAGTTTTCCATGGGCAGACCTGTTCGGGTCGGCCTGCAGTTCCAGCGACCCGATCGTCCAGGGAATTCCGCTCCCGGGCGCGGGTGGCTTCCCCATTCCCGCCATGAGCACCACCCGCCCGAACGACGACGACGGCGCCACCACAATCCGAACGGGGCCCGCCAGCGGCTTCCACAGCGATTTCGCGACCTCGTCCATGTACATCGGCGACACCCTGCCGGAAGGGCTGCGCCTGGGCGAGTACGAGATCCTCAGCGTGATCGGCGAAGGCGGCTTCGGCATCGTCTACCTGGCCTACGACCACTTCCTGCAGCGGCAGGTGGCGCTCAAGGAGTACATGCCCTCGTCGCTGGCCGGGCGTTCGCGCATGGGCCTGGACGTGACCATCAAGTCCGAGCGCCACCGCGACACCTTCATGGCCGGCCTGCGCAGCTTCATCAACGAGGCGCGGCTGCTGGCCCAGTTCGACCACCGGGCGCTGGTCAAGGTGTACCGCTTCTGGGAAGGCAACGGCACGGCCTACATGGTGATGCCTTACGTGGTGGGCCCCACGCTCAAGGCCGCGCTGGCCGACATGGGCACGCCGCCTGACGAGGCCTGGCTGCGCAGCCAGGTGCTCACGCCGCTGATGGAGGCCCTGAGCCTGCTGCACAAGGCCAGTTGCCTGCACCGCGACATTGCCCCTGACAACATCCTGCTGACCGAGACCGGCCCGATGCTGCTGGACTTCGGCGCGGCCCGCAAGGTCATCGGTGATCTCAACCAGACCCTGACGGTGGTGCTCAAGCCGGGCTATGCGCCCATCGAGCAGTACGGCGAGGTGCCGGCGCTCACCCAGGGGCCCTGGACGGATGTCTACGCCCTGGGCGGTGTGGTCCGCTACGCCATCACGGGCAAGGTGCCGGTGTCTGCCACGACGCGGCTGGTGCAGGACACGATGGTGCCGCTGGCGCAGCTGGCGCAGGGCCATTACGGCGAGGCTTTCCTGCAGGCGGTGGACACGGCACTGGCGATCAAGCCGGCTGACCGTCCCCAGGACATGCTCGAGTTCTCGGCCCTGCTGGGCGAAGCCCCTGAAGGCGCGGCGAGCCCGGTGGGCTTGCCGGTGACCTCTCAGGCCACGGCGCCTGTGCGCACGGTGTGGCCCAACCCGGTGACGGGGCAGCCCTCCACGGCATCGCAGGCTTTGCGCACCCAGCCGTCTTCAGTCACGCAGCAGCCCCTCGCGGCCCCAGCGGCCAGGGCGCCAGTCACCGAGGCACCGGTCACCGAGGCACCGGTCACACCTGCCTTGCCTGAAGCGCAGGCCGCGGCTCCGGCTGCTGCTGTGGCCCCGCCATCCCGCAGTGCCTTGCCCCGGGGGCTGGCAGTGGCCGCGCTGCTGGCGCTGGCTGCGGTGGCCGCCTGGTTCATGTTCAAGCCCACATCCGGCAACGTACCGGCCGTGGTCGAGCCTCCCGCTGTGCCGTCACCGGCTGCCTCGGCAGGCCCGCTGGCGCCTGTGGCTCCGCCCGTGGCTGCCGAGCCCACGCCGCCGGCCCGTGTCGACACAGCCAGCCCGGCGCCTGCGACATCCCCCGTGGTCACACCGGCTGCCAAGGTGCCGACACCTGTCCCATCCGAGCGGCCCGTTGCGCCGAAGCCCCTGGCCGAGAAGCCTGTGGCCGACAAGCCCGCTGCCGAGCCGCAGCCTGCCGCGCGCCCGGCGGCCGGTCCGGACAAGAGCGCACGCTGCGCCGACCTGCTCCAGAAAGCCTCTCTCGAACCCCTCACCCCGAGTGAAACCTCTTTCCTCAGAACGGAGTGCAAATAATGAACAAATCGATCATGGGACGCCGCTGGTTCGGCGCGCTGGCCGCCAGCCTGGCCTTGTCCGTTTCTGCCCTGCTCGGCGGGTGTGCAGCCCCCCAGGCCACCGCCATCGACAACGAACTGCCTTTTGAGCAGGCCGTGCTGCAGGCCACCGAGGGCCTGGTCGCGCAGACGCAGCAGTTGCCGGCCTTCCTGGCCAAGCTCGAAACCAAGATCGCCAAGCGCGGCGTGGTGCTCGACAACATGATCGATGCCGATTCCGGCCAGCAGACCGGCGTGACCCGCCTGCTCGAGCAGCGCGTCACTTCACACATGAGCACCAAGTACGAGCTGTTCGAGATACTGCCCTTCCAGGCCTCTAACCTGCAGAAGGCGCAGTACCTGCTCACCGGCACGATGAACCGCATCCCCGGTAGCCGCAGCAAGAAATCCTTCCGCCTGAACCTGGCCCTGACCGAGCTGCGCACCGGCAAGGTGGTGGCGCAGGCCTCGGCCATCTCGCGCGACGATGGTCTGGACACCAACCCCACGCCCTATTACCGCGACAGCCCCGTGCTGGTAAAGGACAAGGTCATCGAAGGCTACATCCGCACCACGGCCACGGCCCCGGGCCAGCAGGCCGACCGGATCTACCTGGAGCGCATCGCCACCTCGGCCCTGGTCAACGACGCCACCAACCTGTACAACGGCGAGCGTTACCGCGATGCCCTGGCCCAGTACCAGAGCGCCCTGTCCACCCCGGCGGGCGAGCAGCTGCGCGTGCTCAACGGCATCTACATGTCCAACGTCAAGCTGGGCCGCGCGGCCGATGCCGAGAAGGCCTTTTCGCGCCTGGTGGCCTTCGGTGTGGCCAACAACCTGCTGAGCGTGAAGTTCCTGTTCAACCCGGGCGGCACCGAGTTCTGGTCCGACCAGCGTGTCAGCGGTGCCTACGGCATGTGGATCCGCCAGATCGCGCGCGAGGCGGGCTCCGCCAAGGTGTGCATGAACGTGGTGGGCCACACCAGCAAGACCGGCTCCGACCAGGCCAACGAGAGTCTGTCCCTGCAGCGCGCCCAATACGTCAAGCAGCGGCTCGATGCTGAATCGCCCGATCTGGCGCGTCGCACCAAGGCCGTGGGCGTGGGTTTCCGCGAGAACATCGTGGGCAGCGCCACCGACGAT
>CALAKR010000073.1 GCA_937923225.1 uncultured Aquabacterium sp.
GCTGTGGAGAGCCGCGCCCAGGCGCACTGGCAGGCCCGCGACGCCTACCGCGTCACCGAAGACAAGAGCAAGAAGCCCTTCTACGCCTGCTCCATGCTGCCCTACCCCAGCGGCAAGCTGCACATGGGCCACGTGCGCAACTACACGATCAACGACATGCTCACGCGCCACCTGCGCATGAACGGTCACAACGTACTGATGCCCATGGGCTGGGACGCCTTCGGCTTGCCGGCCGAGAACGCCGCGCTCAAGAACAGGGTGCCGCCCGCCGCCTGGACCTACGACAACATCGCCTACATGAAGAAGCAGATGCAGGCGATGGGCTTGGCGATCGACTGGTCGCGCGAGGTCGCCACCTGCCAGCCCAGCTACTACAAGTGGAACCAGTGGCTGTTCCTGAAGATGCTGGAAGCCGGCATCGCCGAGCGCCGCACCCAGACCGTGAACTGGGACCCGGTCGACCAGACCGTGCTGGCCAACGAGCAAGTGATCGACGGGCGTGGCTGGCGTTCGGGCGCCCTGGTTGAAAAGCGCGAGATCCCCGGCTACTACCTGAACATCGTCAAGTACGCCGACGAGCTGCTGAGCGCCGTCGCCAATCCCGAGGACAAGAACTACCTCAGCGGCTGGCCCGAGCGCGTGCGCCTGATGCAGGAAAACTGGATCGGCAAGAGCCAGGGCGTGCGCTTCGCCTTCCCGCACGACATCAAGGGTGCCGATGGCCAGGCCATCAACAACGGCCAGCTGTGGGTGTTCACCACGCGCGCCGACACCATCATGGGCGTGACCTTCTGCGCCGTGGCGCCCGAGCACCCGCTGGCCACGCACGCCGCCAGCGTCAAGCCCGAGCTGCAGGCCTTCATCGACGACTGCAAGCAGGGCGGCACCACCGAGGCCGAGCTGGCCACGCAAGAAAAGAAGGGCGTGCCCACGGGCCTGTTCGTCACGCACCCGCTGACGGGCGCGCAGGTCGAAGTGTGGATCGGCAACTACGTGCTGATGTCCTACGGCGACGGCGCCGTGATGGGCGTGCCCGCGCACGACGAGCGTGACTTCGCGTTCGCCAAGAAGTACGGCATCGCCATCCAGCAGGTGATCGCGGTCGAGGGCGAAGCCTTCGACACCACCGCCTGGAAGGAAAGCTACGGCGACAAGGTCAAGGGCGTGTGCATCAACAGCGGCGCTCAGTTTCAATTTCTGGACGGCCTGGGCCACAAGGATGCCGTCAACAAGGTGGCCGAGCTGCTCGCCGCCAAAGGCATCGGCGAGAAGAAGACCACCTGGCGCCTGCGCGACTGGGGCATCAGCCGCCAGCGCTACTGGGGCACCCCCATCCCCATCATCCACTGCGGTGATTGCGGCCCCGTGCCGGTCCCTGAGAAGGACTTGCCCGTCGTGCTGCCGGAAGATGTCGTGCCCGATGGCAGCGGCAACCCGCTCAAGACCCGCCTGGACTTCCTGAACGTGGGCTGCCCGAAGTGCGGCAAGCCCGCCCAGCGCGAAACCGACACGATGGACACCTTCGTGGATTCGAGCTGGTACTTCCTGCGCTACACCTGCGCCGACAACGCGCAAGCCATGGTCGATGAGCGCACCGACTACTGGATGGGCGGCGCCAATGCCCCGGGCGACCGCGGCATGGATCAGTACATCGGTGGCATCGAGCACGCCATCCTGCACCTGCTGTATGCACGCTTTTGGACCAAGGTGATGCGTGACCTGGGCCTGACCAAGGTAGACGAGCCCTTCAAGAAGCTGCTCACCCAGGGCATGGTGCTCAACCACATCTACAGCCGCCGCACCGCCAAGGGTGGCAAGGAATACTTCTGGCCGCACGATGTCGAGCACGTGCAGGACGAGGCCGGCAAGGTCACCGGCGCGCGCCTGGTCAACGAGGTCGACAGCGCCGACGGCAAGCTGCCGGTGGGCACCGCCATCGACTACGAGGGCGTGGGCACCATGTCCAAGTCCAAGAACAACGGCATCGACCCGCAGCAGCTGATCGAGAAGTACGGTGCCGACACCGCGCGCCTGTACACCATGTTCACGGCCCCACCCGAGCTCACGCTGGAGTGGAACGACGCCGCCGTGGAAGGCAGCTTCCGCTTCCTGCGCCGCGTGTGGAATTTCGGCATCAAGCTGCAGGGCCTGGCCGATGCGGGCACGGTGGCCGCCGCGCAGGGTGCCGCCTCGCTGGCCGATGTGGCCTTCGGCAAGGACGCCAAGGCCCTGCGCCTGGAGATCCACACCGTGCTCAAGCAGGTGGACTACGACTACCAGCGCATGCAGTACAACACCGTGGTCTCCGGCGCGATGAAGATGCTCAACGCGCTCGAAGGCTTCAAGGCCACCGACACGGCCGACGGCCAGATCGCGCTGATGGAAGGCTTCAGCATCCTGCTGCGCGCGCTATACCCTGCCACGCCCCACCTCACCCACACGCTGTGGAGCGACCTGGGCTACGCCGGCACCCTGGGCGATCTGCTCGATGCGCAATGGCCGCAGGTCGATGCTTCGGCCCTGGTGCAGGACGAGATCGAGCTGATGCTGCAGGTCAACGGCAAGCTGCGTGGCTCGGTCAAGGTCAGCCCCACGGCGGACAAGGCCACCATCGAGGCCGCGGCCCTGGCGCACGAAGAGTTCATCCGCTTCAGCGAAGGCAAGGCGCCCAAGAAGATCGTGGTGGTGCCGGGCCGCCTGGTCAACGTGGTGGTGTAAGGTGCCGGGCATGAACCGTCGCGCCCTGCTCTCATCCAGCGCCGTGCTGGCCGCGTCCGCCGCCTTGGCGGCCTGCGGCTTCCAGCTGCGCCAGCCGCCCAAGATGGCCTTCAAAACCGTCTCACTGTCGGGCTTCGCGGGCAACTCGCCCATGGCCACCGAGCTGGCGCGCGCCCTGGAAGACAGCGGTGTCTCCGTCATCGATGCCGCCGTGCCGGCCGCGGCCGCCGCATCGGCTGCCTCCGGCGCCGCCGTGCCAAGCTGGCTGAGCTCGCACATCATGCTGCAGGCTCTGAACGACAAGAGCGACGAAGCCGCCGTGTCCACCACGGCCTACAGCCAGGTGCGTGACCTCAGCATCCGCACTTTCTTCAAGTTCCAGGTGCTGCGCGGTGACGGCAGCGTGCTGATCCCGCCCACCGAGCTGAACCTGGCGCGCGACATCGCCTACAACGAGAAGGACGCGCTGGCCAAGCAGCAGGAGGCGGCCAGCCTGCACCGCGCCATGCAGACCGACATCGTCGCGCAGACCCTGCGCCGTTTGTCCACGATCCGTCCGGATCAGCTCACACGCCCCTGAGGCAACGCGCACCGCCATGCAACTGCGCCACGACCAGCTGGCCGAGCACCTGCGCAAGGCAGGCAGCACCGGCCTCAAGCCGGTCTATACCCTGCATGGCGACGAGGCCCTGCTGGCCCAGGAGGCGGCCGACACCATCCGCGCGGCCGCCCGCCAGGCCGGCTTCACCGAACGCCAGGTCTTCACCGTGGCCGGCGCCCACTACGACTGGGGTGGCCTGCTCGCGGCGGGCAGCGCCATGTCACTGTTCGGTGACCGCCAACTGATCGAGATCCGCATCCCCTCGGGCAAGCCCGGCAAGGACGGTTCGCAGATCCTGCAGAGCTACTGCGAACAGGCCGCCGGCAACGACGGCCTGCTCACCATCGTCACTCTGCCCCGGCTGGACAAGACCCAGCAGAGCAGCGCCTGGTTCACCGCGCTCGACGGCGTCGGCGTCAACGTGCGCTGCGACCCGGTCGAGCGCCAGGCCCTGCCGCTGTGGATCGCGCAGCGCCTGGCCGCCCAGGGTCAGCAGGTCGAGCCCGGCGAGGCCGGCCAGCGCACCCTGGCCTTCTTTGCTGACCGTGTCGAAGGCAACCTGCTGGCCGCGCACCAGGAGGTGCTCAAGCTGGGCCTGCTCTACCCACCTGGCACGCTCACCTTCGACCAGATCGATTCGGCCGTGGTCGATGTCGCGCGCTTCAACGTCTTCAAGCTCAGCGAGGCCGTGCTGGGTGGCCACACCGCCCGCGCGCTGCGCATGATCGAAGGCCTGCAGGCCGAAGGCGAGGCCGCCGTGCTGGTGCACTGGTCGCTCAGCGACGACATCCTGGGCCTGCACCGCGCCCGCCAGGGCCTGGACGCCGGCAAGCCCCTGCCCATGGTGCTGCGCGAGCAGCGCGTGTGGGGCCCGCGCGAGCGCCTGTTCGAGCGTGTGCTGCCGCAACTGAGAGGCGCCACCACGGCCCGCCTGGTGCACGCCGCCAGCATCGTCGACGGCATCGTCAAGGGCCTGCGCCACCCGCAATGGCCGGATGACCCGTGGCAGGCCCTCAGCCGCCTGGCCCTGATGCTGTGCCGTGCAGCCACACCCGCCCCCGCACGCGAGGGGAGGCGCGGGGAAACCTGAGCCCGGGGCCGCCAGACGGCCCCCTATAGTCAGGCTGCATCCATCCTTTGCAGCCCATGCCGTCTCGCCGCCCCCTGCCCCCGTCCAGCGCCCCGGTTGTCACGCTCAACCGCTCCGAGTGGCTGTACGCGGCCTGCGAGGGCCCGATGGGGCAGCTCAACCAGCCCTACATCCTGCGCTTCGACGACCCGGTCACGGAGGGCGAAGTGCGCGCGGCCTGCCGCCGCATGATGTCGCTGTTCCCGCGGCTGCGCGGCGTGCTCGAACCCACCCCGCGGCGCTTCCAGCTGCGCATCCTCGACGAAGACGATCAGTTCGAGACCCTGTTCGACCTGGCCTTCCGCACCGAGCACATCGAGCTGGACGACCCCGCCGCGCAGCGCCGCTGGCACGAGCGCGCCCT
>CALAKR010000074.1 GCA_937923225.1 uncultured Aquabacterium sp.
TCTATCAGCACGTCGTGGTTGCCCGCCAGGATGGAGTACGGCACACCAGCGGTTTCCAGGTACTTCATGGCCTCGTCGGCCACGCGCCACTGGTTGGGCTTGCCGACCTGGTCGACCACGTCACCCAGGTGGATCACGAAGGGGATGTTGTAGGCGGCCGCGTTGTCCGCGATCCATTGGGTCTGGGCCGCGAAGGGCGTCGAGCCATAGGTGCGCTGGAACTGCTGGCCTTCGTCGGTGGTGGCGTAGCGCGAGTAGAACTGGGTGTCGGGCAGCACGGCCAGCGCGAAGCTGGTGACCGTGCCTGCCGCCTGCGCGGGCTCCATCACGCCCATCAGGCCAGCACCTGCGGTCAGGGCCGACAGGGTGGCCGCACCGCGCAGCACCGCGCGCCGGTCGGTCATCAACGGCGCATCGCCGGCCAGGGCTGCGTCTGCGGGCAGGCCCTTGTTCTCGTCACTCATGGCTCAAATCCTTACTGCTTACGAGAGGTACAACAAGTTCGGCCCTCGTGGGGCCGAATGGCGCCACGGTGTGCAGCGCGAGCAGCAGTCTGAGTTGACGACAAGACCAGGCGTTGACACGCCATGGGCCGGAAGATTCATGCGTTATTCGGCGCGCCCCCCTTGTCGGCCTGAGCCCGCTGCGCGCGCCATTCACGCACCATCGGCAGATAGCGCCACTCCTTGGGCAGCAGGCGGAAGCTCACGCGAACCACGGTGCAGAACATGCGCAGCAGCACCTCATCGAAGCGAGACCACTTCATGCCCAGCTTGGCGCGCGCCTTCTCCGGCAGGGTGCCGCGGGCCAGCCACTGCGAGAACCCGGTGACCATGGGATCGAGCAGCCGCCACACCGTCTTGGGAATGGAGTCGAACGGTGGGGGCGTTTCCCTCAGCTTGATCGCATGGTCCGTGATGGGGGTCGGCACCAGGGTGTCGAGCATGCCGTCCCAGTAGCGCTTGAAGCTGGCGTAGTCCGGCGGCACGGGGCGCATCGACAGGCCATAGCGCCGATACCACTCGATGGACTCCTGGTACAACTGCTCCTGTTCGCGTTCTGTGAGGGGTTTTCCAAAGCGCGCGGTCATCGAAATCACGCCTTCCACGAAGGTGGCATGCGTCCAGAAGAAAAGGTCCGGGCTCAGAGAGTGGTAGGCCTCGCCCGTGGCCAGGTGGCCCTTGATGTTGACGTGGTAATCACGCACCCGGCGCCCGATGGCGCCCGGATCCGGCCCGTAGATGACACCCAGGATGGGCGGCAACGAGCGCAGCAGGCGGTTCCAGGGGTTCTTGAGGAAGACATCGCCCGAGTGCTGCTCCAGCGCACGGCTCACGGCCGGGTGCATGTTCTGCAGCAGGCCGATGCGGAAGATCGTGAGCAGGCCGCGCAGATCACCCAGGTGATCCCACAGCAGCGAATCAGGGCCCAGGCCTTGGGCACGCACCTCCGTGGGGGCGAATTCGGGCACGGGGGTGTCGGCAGCGGGCGATGTGGTGTGGGCAGCAAGCACGGTGTCTCCTTGTCATGAATGGGCCTGCTCACTATGATGCAAACAAATGTTCGCATTCAAGTCGCGAATGGACCGCTTTCAGATCGACACCCTCACGCCATGCGCAAGCCCCCCCAACAACAACGCTCCCAGGTGATGGTCCAGAACCTGATCGAGGCCACCGCCCGCGCTTTCGACCGACGCGGCCTGCACCTGACCACGCGTGATGTCGCGGAGGAGGCCGGCGTCAGCGTGGGCTCGCTCTACCAGTACTTCAAGAACAAGGACGAGCTGCTGGCGGGGTTGGTCTCGCGCATGGCTGCGGATGTGTCCCTGGTCGTGATGCGCAACCTGCCGCAGCGCCTGGCGCTGGATTACCCCACCTTCTACAAATCCTGCCTGCTGGAGATCGTGGCACTGGTGTCGGACAACCCCGGCTACCGGGCCGTGGCCCGCCACTGGCACGAGCTGAGCACCGTGCAGGCCGTGCAGACCGCCGAGCAGCAGTTGATGGAGGTGGCGCGGCAGTACATGCTGCACCACCACAACGAGTACCAGCCCCGGGATCTGCAGGTCAGCGTCTTCGTGGGCTACAACAGCACCGTGTACACGGTGATGCGCTACCTGAGCCTGCCGCATCCGCCCTTCGGCATCGACAGGCTGGTCAATGAGCTGACGGAGATGATGTCGGCATACGCGGAGCGCAATGGCAAGGTGTGAGGGCGCAAAGGATGGTCCCTTTGGCCTATAGGCTGCGGTCGGGCATTTAAGGTATAAATCATTTATACGATTTACCGAGGTCCATCGATGCCCGCAACCGTTCCCGCCACCACGTCCGCCCCGGCCACCTCATCCGATGCCCCCGCCCGCAAGGCGGCTGTGACCAAGCCAGTGGCCAAGAAGACAGCCGCGAAGAAGCCCGCCGTGAAACGCCCTGCGGCCAAGAAGGCGCCTGCCAGCAAGGTCGCCGCCAAGACAACCAAGGCACCGGCAACTCCCAAGCCGGTAGCTGCGCCCAAGGCCGCCGCCCCGAAGAAGGTCAAGCACAAGCTGGTGCGCGACAGCTTCACGATGCCCCACGATGACTTCAAGCTCATCGATCAGCTCAAGGAGCGCGCCCTGGGCTTCAAGCGCCCCACCAAGAAGAGCGAGTTGCTGCGTGCGGGCCTTCAGGCGCTGGCGGGCCTGAGCGACGCCAGGCTCAAGGCAGCGCTCGACGCCTTGGCCCCTCTCAAACCCGGCCGCCCCCGCAAAGACGGCTGAGTAGGCCAGCGGGATACCCCGCTTGGGCGGCAGCCTATTGCCCTGCCTCAAGGAACGGGCATCCGCCAGCCGCTACCATCTGGCTCCATGATTCACACTCGCACGGTCAAGGGTCAGGTGGCAGTCCTGTCCTCAAACCCCGACCTGAATCCACTGCACACCCGGCTGCTGCGCATGGTCAACGGCTTCACCCCTACGGAGTGGTTGCTCAAGCTCTTGTCCAGCAGCCAGAACGTTCCGGACAACGTGGTTCACGATCTGGAACGCGAAGGCCTCATCGCCCGGGTTGAGTGACCCCGGTCACTCCCTGCCCTTGGCAGCCTGGGCACGCCGCCATGTCTCAAGGTACAAGGCCTCGACCTTGGCGCGGGCCCACGGTGTCCTGCGCAGGAACTTCAAGCTCGATGACACGCTGGGGTCGTGCGTGAAACAACGCACCGGAATGAGGCGGCCGAGCTCGCTCCAACC
This sequence comes from uncultured Aquabacterium sp., assembly GCA_937923225.1. Classification (GTDB taxonomy): domain Bacteria; phylum Pseudomonadota; class Gammaproteobacteria; order Burkholderiales; family Burkholderiaceae_C; genus Aquabacterium. The sequence continues at coordinate 3,224 of CALAKR010000074.1, forward strand.
GTAGTAATCGGACAGGTCCTCGACCATGTGGGCCAGGGTCACGCCATGCAGCGGGTCTTTGTTCATCGACACTCGGAAATTGTGGCTCGCCACGTCCGACAAGAATAATGCACTGTTGTCGACAATGGCCCACCCCATTCGTCGTGGTGTTGGCGCTCCTGCCAATCCGTGCATAAAGAGGACTGATGATGAAACTACTGCCGCTCATCCCCGCCCTGCTCGCCGTCTCCGTCGCCGCACAGGCCGCGCCCATGACCTACGACATCGAGCCCACGCACACCTACCCCAGCTTCGAGGCCGACCACATGGGCATGTCGAACTGGCGCGGCAAGCTGAACAAGAGCGCCGGCACCATTGTCTATGACAAGGCCACCGGCGCAGGCAGCGTCGATGTGCAGATGGACTTGGCCAGCATCGACTTCGGTCTTGACGCGATGAACGCCTGGGCCACGGGCAAGGACTTCTTCAATGTCGAGAAGAACCCGACGGCGACCTTCAAGGGCCGCCTGGCTGGTGCCAAGGCCGGTGTGCCGACGCAGGTGGTGGGTGAGCTGACACTGAACGGCAAGACCCGGCCGATGACCCTGTCCATCCACCAGCTCAAGTGCATGCCGCACCCGATGCTCAAGCGCGACTTCTGCGGTGCCGATGCCTCGGGCAGCTTCAACCGAGAGGAGTTCGGTTTGGCTGCGGGTAAGGATTGGGGGTTCAAGATGGACGTGAACCTGCGTATTCAGGTAGAGGCTGTGGCCCGGGAGTGAGCGGCCACATGAACGCCGAAGACTTGCACAAGCTCGTCACCATGCGGATGCCCTTTGGCAAGCACAAGGACGTGATCCTGGCGGATCTGCCCGCCAACTACCTGGCCTGGTTCGCCCGAGAAGGCTTCCCGAAGGGCCAGTTGGGCCAGTTGCTGGCCACGATGCACGAGATCGACCACAACGGCCTGCGTGACCTGCTGAAGCCTTTGCGGCAACAACAGCCGCCGCGCTGATCCCGCGGGGCCCTTGCTCAGCGCGCGGCCTGGTACAGCGCCGCACCGGCGACCATCGGGTCGCCCGTGCGGTCGTAGGCCTCGACCCACGCGTCGTAGTTGTGGATGGCCTCTTGCTGCCAAGGGTGGAAGCCCGGCTTGAAGTAGGCGAACAAGGTGCCCAGGTGGCTGGAGATGATGCCCTTGTAGCCGAACAGCCACCAGCGGCACTTGGCCATCATCCACATGCGCTTGCCGAACGGGATGCCGTCGTTCTTGAGCAGGCGGTTGGTGAAGCGGATGGTCAGGTAGCTCAGGAACAGGGTCACGTGGGCCATGGCCAGGCAGCGCTTGAAGTAGCCCACCTTGGCCACCTTCTGCATCACATCAAAGGCCACGGCCTTGTGCTCCATCTCTTCGACGGCATGCCAGGCCATCATGGCGCGCAGCTTGGGATCGGCGTTGGCCATGGTGCGCTTCTCGACGAAGAAGATCTCGGCCAGCATGGCGGTGAAGTGCTCGAAGGCCGAGGTCAACGCCAGGTTGTATTCCTTGGAGAAGTGCTTGGTGTGGAACGCGTTGTTCGCGTTGATGAAATTGACGATGGCGTCGATGTCCATGCCCTGCTCACGCAGGCGCTGGTTGTACTTGGAGTGCACGATGCCGTGCTGGCCTTCCTGGCGGATGAAGGTCTTGATCTCGGCCAGCAGTTGCGGGTCAGAGGTCTGCTCGCGGAAGGCGCGCACGCACGAGATGAAGTAGCGCTCACCATCCGGGAAGGCCGCTTGCAGGGCGTCGATCAGGCGCGACTTGTACGGGCTGTTCTCGTACCACCAGCGGGGCAACTCGCCGTCCAGGCCGAAATCGAGCTTCTCGCGGGCGACGAGTTCCTTGGCGTTGTGCAGGGCTTGTTGGCTCATGTCTGTCTCCTCTTGGGCCTCGTGGGGCACCAGATTGATTTGTGTCGATCTTAGGAGCAAGCCATGAGCCTGCGAGGCAGCCTGGGCGACAAGGGGGCAGGCTGCGCGTCATGGGCCCGCCCAGACCGTGCATTAAGCACGCGGCGATGAGCCATTACATTGCTGGATAACCTGCCCCCCTGTGTTAGGGGCAGCGCAGCATCCCACAAAGCAGACACCACCATGAGACACGCCTTCCTTGCCAGCCTGACGCTCCTTTGCGCGAACGCGCATGCCGAGGCACCGATCAAGCCCTCCGAGCTGCCGCTGTGGGAAATTGGTGTCGGGGCCGGCGGCATTTCCCAACTGGCCTACCCAGGCGCGGATGAACAGGTCAACAGGGCCGTGGCGGCACCGTATGTGGTGTACCGCGGCAAACGCCTTCGATCGGATGCCGACGGCGCAGGCTTGCGCGCCATCCGCACGGACGATTTCGAACTCGACTTGTCGCTCTCCGGCTCCCTCAGCTCTGGCAGCAAATCGCTGAAGGCCCGCGAGGGCATGGACCGCCTGCCCACGCTGGTGGAGTTCGGTCCCGTGGCGCGGTGGTACCTGAACGGGCGCGAAGCGTCGCACCGGATCACGGTCGAGCTGCCCGTGCGCGGCGTGTTCGAGGTGCGTGACCTCGGCCGGCATCGGGGCATGAGCCTGGAGCCGGAGATCACCCTGCGCCATCTCGACCGTACCGGCTGGAGCTACGGTCTGGGCTTGAGCGCGCTGCTCGGAGACCGGCGGCTTGGCGAGACCTACTACGAGGTCAAGCCCGAGGACGCCTTGGCAGACCGCGCGGCCTATGACGCCAGCAGCGGCCTGATCGCATGGCGTCTGAAGGCGTCGCTCTCACGGCAGTTGACGCCGGACATGCGCGTTTTCGGGTTCGCGCGGGTGGAGAGCGTGGCGGGCGCCGAGAACCGCGACAGCCCCCTGGTGAGGCGCACCAACGGCGCCAGCGTGGGGGTCGGGCTGATCTACACGCTCAAGCGCTCCGAAGCGCGGGCCGTGGACTGAGCGGCCCAATGGGTACAGCGATCAGGTTCGTCGACCAGTTCACACAGGCCGCAGCCCCGACTTGGCTCGGCAAGCAGAGTGCGCAGAGTGCGCAGAGTGCGAAAACGATCTACGCTGCCAAAAACCTCTGAGAGTTAAAGCTCGTTCACGGCTTATGAATGCTGTCAATTCAACCTCAATGAGGTGAATTTGACAGCGCGAGAGCGCGCTTTGACGCTGCGGGCAACTCAAAATGGCACTGCACGGCCATCCCTTGCCATGAGCCCAACGGCCATGGCCTCCAGCTCATCGCCCATGAAAAGCTGCCGTCGCCAGCGACCAGGAATGGCCTCTACGCCATAGAAAGCCCCTGCAACCTGACCCGCAATAGCGGCAGTGGTGTCAGCATCGTCGCCCAGATTGGCCGCAGCCAGCACGGCAGCCTCGAATGAATCGGTCGTGGCGAAGCACCAGAGCGCGGCCTCCAGGGATTGCACGCTGTACCCTGTTCCACGAACCTGATCGCGCCCCTTCTTCAAGTATGCGCCGGCAGCGATGCCTTGCACCGATGCGCTGCCTGGCAAAGCCCGCGTGGCGGCCAGCACGCGATCCTTGTGCTGTTCGCCCGTCAATGCATGGGTGATGATTTCGGCCAGGACCGCGCAGCACTCGATGGCTTCCGCCGCGCCGTGCGTGGTTTGGGAGCTCAGCCTGGCGTACTTGAGCACATCGTCGAGATCGGGGTAGTACCTCAGCACCACAGGGGCCAGACGCATCAGGGACCCATTGCCCGCGCTCATGGGATTGGTGGACCCAGACATCGGCTCGCCTGTCACCGAGAACCGTCTCAGGGCGTCCTGCACGGTCATGCCGATGTCAAAGCATTCGCCCGTAGGGCTCGGATAGCCCCAATGCCACCAATTCGTGTACCGGTTCATTTGATCCTTGGCGTCAAAGCCGTCGCGATGCAGGAGGCTTTGTGCCAGACAGATGGCCATGGCGGTGTCATCGGTCCAGTCACCAGGTTTCAGGTTGAAGGGCCCTCCTCCCACCATGTCATCGATAGGCTTGAAGCTGCCGCGCGCGCTGAACTCCAGAGTGGTACCAACCGCATCACCGCAGGCCAGCCCCAGCAGGCATCCCTTGTATCGGCTTTCAAGATCCATGTGTAACTGACAGCTTGAGTTGCCGACGCACTTCCATCAACGCAAAGCCCAGGAGATTGAGACCACGCCAGGCCGCAGGGTCTTCGACCTGAGGATGATCTTCTGCCATGCCAATGCCCCACACAGGATCGACGGGACTGGCTTCGACGAGCACGCGGTCTCCAGTGGTGAGCAGATAGTCACCCAGTGCAGCATTCTGGGAGAACTTGGCCAGATTGCCCTCCACGACGGCATCGAATCGGCGGGCCTCCCAGCGCTGTTCATC
>CALAKR010000075.1 GCA_937923225.1 uncultured Aquabacterium sp.
CGGTCGACAATGCGAGGTCTTCCGTGACACGCTATTGTGAACGCATGCGCCGTTTTGCACAGTCCCCCCCGGCAGAGTCCTCTGCCGCCTCATCGCCCGGAACGCCTCTTTCGCCACAAACCGCACGCTCCGACCGCCAAACCCTGGCCCGCCTGTGGCCCTACCTGTGGGCCTACCGGGGGCGTGTGCTGCTGGCGCTGGCCTTCATGGTGGGCGCCAAGCTGGCCAATGTGGGCGTGCCGGTGCTGCTCAAGACCATGGTCGACCGGCTGGCGCCGGAAGCTGGCTCGCCCCAGGCCCTGCTGGCCGTGCCCGTGGGGCTGCTGCTGGCCTACGGGCTGCTGCGGCTGTCCACCTCGCTCTTCACCGAGCTGCGCGAGCTGGTGTTCGCCAAGGCCACCGAAGGCGCGGCGCGCTCCATCGCGCTGCAGGTGTTCTCGCACCTGCATGCGCTCAGCCTGCGCTTCCACCTGGAGCGCCAGACCGGCGGCATGACGCGCGACATCGAGCGTGGCACCCGGGGCGTGCATTCGCTGATCTCGTACTCGCTCTACAGCATCATCCCCACGCTGATCGAGGTGGTGCTGGTGCTGAGCGTGCTGGGTGCCAAGTTCGACATGGGCTTCGTGTGGATCACGTTGGCGGCCTTGAGTTTCTACATCGTGTTCACGGTGACGGTGACGAGCTGGCGCACGCGTTTCCGCAAGGAGCAGAACGAGCTCGATTCCAAGGCGCACACGCGTGCCATCGATTCGCTGCTGAACTACGAGACGGTGAAGTACTTCAACAACGAGGGCTTCGAGACGCATCGCTACGACGAGAGCCTGGAGAAGCTGCGCCGCGTGGCCGTGAAGAGCCAGCAGAGCCTGTCGCTGCTGAACATCGGCCAGCAGGGCATCATCGCGGTGGGCCTGATCGCCATGCTGTGGCGCGCCACCCAGGGCGTGGTCGACGGCCGCATGACGGTGGGTGATCTGGTGATGGTCAACGCCTTCATGATCCAGCTCTACATCCCGCTCAACTTCCTGGGCGTGATCTACCGAGAGATCAAGCAGGCGCTGACGGACCTGGACAAGATGTTCACCCTGATGGAGCGTGAGCAGGAGGTGGGCGATGCGCCCGATGCGCGGCCGCTGCTGGTCAAGGGCCCGCCCGCCGTGCGCTTCGACCACGTGAACTTCGCCTACGAGCCCTCGCGGCCCATCCTGCATGACGTGAGCTTCGAGATCCCGGCGGGGCAGACGGTGGCAGTGGTCGGCCCATCGGGCTCGGGCAAATCGACGCTGGCGCGCCTGCTCTACCGCTTCTACGACGTGCAGGACGGCCGCATCACCGTCAACGGCCACGATGTGAAAGGCCTGACGCAGGACAGCCTGCGCCGCCAGATCGGCATCGTGCCGCAGGACACGGTGCTGTTCAACGACACGGTGGCCTACAACATCGGCTATGGCCGCACGGGCGCCACGCAGGATGAGATCGAGCAAGCGGCAAGAGCCGCCCGCATCCATGACTTCATCGTCAACACACCTGGTGGCTACGGCACCATGGTGGGCGAGCGTGGCCTCAAGCTCTCAGGCGGCGAGAAGCAGCGCGTGGCCATCGCGCGTACGCTGCTGAAGGATCCGCCCATCCTGGTGTTCGACGAGGCCACCTCGGCGCTGGATTCTGCCAACGAGCGCGCCATCCAGGCGGAGCTGGCAGCGGTGGCCCAGGGCAAGACGGTGTTGGTGATCGCGCACCGCCTGTCCACCGTGGTCAATGCGCACGAGATCCTGGTGATGGACGCCGGCCGCGTGATCGAGCGGGGCACGCACGTGCAGCTGCTCCATGCCAATGGCCGCTACGCGCAGATGTGGCGGCTGCAGCAGCACGAGCAGTGAGGCGGGCATGACGGACGCACAAAAGGGCTTCGCGGTGCGAAGCCCCTGAAACGCGGTGTGAGCGGCTTGTTGCTTGATGTTCTTCAGCCGCGCGCACGCCGCAGCCGCATCGCCACCAGGCCCAGTCCGGCCAGAACCATGGCCACCGACGTGGGCTCCGGCACGGCCGCCACCGTGCCGTTCTTGAAGCTCACCGCCACCTCGCCGTTGTCATCGGCAAAGGGCCACAGCGGCGAGGCACTCAGCGTGATCTGCGAGGTGCCTGCGGCCAGGGCCGTGAAGGTCAGCGTGGCGGTGGTGAAGTCGCCCTTGCGGCCGGCCAGGGTGTTGAAGTTCACACCGGGCTTGGTGCCTGTGACATTGTCGATGGGGCCGGGCGTGTCTTCCACATAGCCCAGCTCCCAGATGGCGGGCACGACCACCTTGTCCAGGCGCAGGATGCTGGCATCGAAGCTCACGTCGTAGCCGCCGCCGTAGATGTTGTTGGCAAAGCCCTTGCCCAGGATGTCGATGGTGAAGGTGGTGCCGATGTCCACGGGTGCCAGCGGCGATTGCACTTCGATGCTCTGGGCCTGGGCCCACAGGGAGGTGGTGGCCAGCACGGCGGCGATGAAGTGTTGTTGCAGTGTCATGGTGAATCCTTGTCAGGTTGATGGTGGTTGGGAAAGGGATCAGCGCTCGGTGTTGCTCAGGTGCCAGGCCGAGGGGCCAGGGGCCTTGCCCAGCAGCTTGCTGAAGCGGGCCGTGTCCAGCGCGTTGACGATGCCGTCGCCATTGAGGTCGCCGGCCAGGCCGCGCTTGCCCAGTTGGCCCTTGAAGGCGGCGGTGTCCAGCGCATTGGTGAAGCCGTCGTTGTTCAGGTCGGCGTCGCAGGCGTTGCCGTAGCCGTCGCCATCGGTGTCGAGCTGATCCTTGTTGGGCGTGGCCACGCAGTTGTCGCGGCTGTCGGGCACGCCGTCACCGTCGGTGTCCACTTCCTTGGCGGCACCCTGGCTGGTCGTGCCGTCCGGCGAGGCTACGCGCACCAGCACGTCGTCGCCCTTGAAATCACCCAGGTCGATGGTGCCGTTGCCCTCGTTGTCCAGCACGCCGCGGCCCAGCTCCAGGCCGGTCTTGGGGTCCAGCGCCACGGCGCTGATCCACTCGGGCGGCGGGCAGGTGCGGCACGTGGGCTCCAGGGTCACCTTGATGGTGGCCAGTGAGCCCTTGATCGACACCCACGGGAAGCTGATCTTCCAGGGCGCCTGCACACGCAGCTTCACGGTCGGATCACCCAGCAGGTTGTAGATGTTGAGCTCTTGGCGCAGGTTGCCCACGCCGGGGCGCGTGCCGTTGCTGGCCAGCGGGTGGCGGTTGGCCTGCGAGCCGGCAGCCACTTCGGAGATATAGGACTTGGCGTAGTTCAGCAGGTCACCCAGGCGCTGCACGGGGCTGTTGGTGCCGAAGGTGGTGATCAGGCCGGGGAACACGCCGTCGAACAGGCCCAGGGTGAGGTGGTTGTTGTCCACGGTGCTGCTCTGGCGCGAATCGCCGATCACGGCCAGCGCGCCGTCGGCCTTGCGCAGGAAGGCTTCGGCCCAGTAGGTGGTGGCGCTGTTGATCAGCGGGCCGCCGCCGGGGGTGACGTAGTCGGCATTGACGGTCTCGTTGTCGAAGATGCCGCTGGCGCAGTTGATGCTGAACACCACCGGGAAGCGGTTGTTGGTGACCGAGATGGCGCCCCCGGTTGCGGATACTTGCGCCCCCAATCGCCGCGCTGTTGCTATCGCTTGCAGGCCCGCAACGCCAACGCCCATGACAAAACATTTC
>CALAKR010000076.1 GCA_937923225.1 uncultured Aquabacterium sp.
GCGTGGGCAGGCGCTTCTCGGCGAACTGGAACTCGGCAAAGCCGCCCACCACGCGCACCCACTGCGGCGCCGGCGTGCGCTGCGCCTGCTCGCGCAGCATGGTCAGCGCATCGGAGAGCGACGGCACGCCATCCCAGCGCAACTCCATGTTGTAGTTCAGGCCCGCGCGGATCAGGTGGGTATGGCTGTCGTTGAGGCCGGGCACCACGCGGCGGCCCTGCAGGTCGATGCGCGTGGTGGCAGGGCCTGCATGGCGCAGGACGTCGGCATCGCTGCCCACGGCCAGGATCTCGCCATCCTTGACGGCGATGGCCTGGGCTTCAGGCTGTGCTCCGTCCAGTGTGGTGATGCGGCCGTTGATGAAGAGGGTGTCGGCGATGGTGGTGCTCATGTCACGCGTCGTGCTGGGGTCTGCTGGCCATGTCGGCCCCCGAGTGTGCAGGAAGCCTGGCCCATTTGACACACCACTGGCGCCGCGAGCGGGCCTGAAGGGCATGAAGGCGCCGCTCGCTTCGGCTCATCGGACAAGGCGCGCACCGACAGTTGCCTGCGAGGCACCCCACAAGCGCACGGCCAGTGCCGCGATGGACGATGCCGTCGCCAGGGCGATGATGGCCGTCCATCCCCACCGAGCCAGGAACACCGCGCCCAGCGCCGAGCCCACGGCCATGCCGATGAACATGCTGGTGAAGAGCACCGCGTTCAGGCGGCTGCGGGCGCCAGGATCGATGCCGTAGACGATGGTCTGGTGAGCGATCAACGTGGCCTGGATACCCAGGTCGAAGCCGATGGCCGCGACCACCAGCAGCGCCAGTTGCCCCTGCACCGGCAGCCAAGGCGCCAGCGCCATGACGGCAAAGGACAGCACCACGAGGCCAGCGCCCAGGCGGGTGAGCAGTTCCGGCCCCTTGCGATCAGCCAGCCGGCCGGCGATGGGCGCTGCCAGCGCTCCTGCCGCACCCGCCAGGCCGAAGGCACCCGCCGCAGCGGCCCCCAGGTGGAAGGGTTCACCATGCAGCATCACCGCCAGGGTCGACCAGAAGGCACTGAAGCCCACCGACAGCAGGCCCTGGGCCCAGCTGGCACGGCGCAGATCGGCATGGCGCTTCCACAGATGGCCCAGCGAAGCGATCAGGCGCACATAAGCCAGTTGGGTGGTGGGCTTGAAGCGCGGCAGACCACGCCAGGCAGCCACGCCGATCAAGGCGATGCTGGCCGCCGCCGCCAGGAACATGGCACGCCAGCCGAAGTGCTCCGCCACGAACCCGCTGACCACGCGCGACAGCAGGATGCCCAGCAGCAGCCCGGTCATCACCGTGCCCACCACCTTGCCCCGGCTGTGTTCTGGCGCCAGGGTAGCGGCAGCCGGCACGATGTCCTGCGCCATGGTGGCCGACACACCGACGACCAGGCTGGCGACCAGCAACACACCAACGCCGGGCGATGCACCGGCCACCAGCAAGGCCGCGCACAGCACCGCCGCCTTGATCAGGATGATGCGACGGCGATCAAACCGATCGCCCAGCGGCGCCAGCAGCAGGATGCCCAGCGCATAGCCCAGTTGGGTCAGCGTCGGCACGAAACCGGTGGCTTGCGCGGACGCACCGATATCACCCCCCAACACGCCCAGCATGGGCTGGCTGTAGTACAGCGACGCCACCGCCAGGCCAGCCCCGCTGGCCATCAGGAGGATCAAGGACAGGGGCAGCCCCGTCGCCGCCTCGTCATGCACATCACGAATGTTTGACATGGTGAACACCTCGAATCAACAGAATGAGAGGCAGTGTGATCCTCTGGGTGCTTGCCGTGTAGCCCCACCAGGCGCACAATGGCTATACGCATCACGCATAACCAAGTCATCATGGCCCGCCCTGCCCTTCCGGAAAGCCCCTCCTCCACCGCCCAGGACCGCATCGCCCTGATGCAGACCTTCGTGCACATCGTGGAGGCGGGCAGCCTGTCGGCGGCGGCGCAGCAGATGGGTGCCACGCAACCCACCGTGAGCCGCCGGCTGCAGGCGCTGGAGCGATCACTGGGCCTGCGCCTGCTGCGCCGCTCCACCCATTCGATGCAACTCACGGAAGATGGGGAGCGCTGCTACACGCGCGCCAAGGCCTTACTAGAGGGCTGGGCCGCCTTCGAGGCCGACCTGCGGGGTGCGCGCGACGAGCCCGAAGGCACCTTGCGCGTGGTGGCCCCCCATGCGCTGGGACAAGATCTGCTGATGGCCCCGCTGGCCGATTACCTGCGCACATTCCCCCGCGTGTCGGTGGACTGGCTGCTGCATGACCGCCGGCCAGATTTCGTCACCGAAGACATCGACTGCGCCATCCAGGTGGGAGAGATCACCGACCCTTCCGTGATCGCCATCAAGCTGTCGGAAATACCGCGCATCGTGGTGGCGGCGCCCTCGGTGGTGGGGCAGGTGTTGCCCCAGCACCCGTCCGAGCTGGCGACCTTGCGCTGGCTGTCGCTGCGGACCTTCTACCGCGGCGAGATCACGCTCAAGCCCCTGGCCGGTGGTAGCGCGTGCCGCGTGCCGCTGCGCCCGCGCCTGGGCACCGACAGCCTCTATGCGCTGCGCAGTGCCGCCGTGGCGGGGCTGGGGGTGTGCGCCGCCTCGGCCTGGCTGATGCGCGATGACCTGGCAGAAGGCCGCCTGGTGCACTTGGTACCCGGCTGGGTGCCAGAGCCCCTGCCCGTCTACCTGGTCTACCCGCACGCGCGCTTCTACCCCGCCAAACTCAAGCGTTTCATCGACGCCATGCGAGAAGCAGTGGCCTCCGGCGTGGACGGATTGTGGAATCCTTGAGCGCAGGGCCGGAGTCAGGCTACAATGCAAGGCTCAGTCGGGGCGTAGCGCAGCCTGGTAGCGCATCTGCTTTGGGAGCAGAGGGTCGTGAGTTCGAATCCCACCGCCCCGACCATCTAACCTCATTCAAGGCCCGTCACGGTTACACCGTTTCGGGCCTTGTTCATTTGGCAGCGCGCCCGGGCAGCATCTCCAGCCAAGCCTTGAACTTCAAGCACCCCTGTGCCGAAGTCTTCGAAGTCGACATGGCGTATTGCTACTGCAGTCTTCATGCATCACCTCAGTCGCAGTTCTCCATCTCGATGATGGCGAAGCCGCTGCTCGCGATCTCTTCCTCGACCGCGGGGTTGGCAGATTCCATGTGGCAGTAGTTGCACTTTTCGGCACGCAGCTCGGAAGGCGCGAAGCCCTTGGCGGCCAGGTAGGTGCGTCCATGCGCCAGCACGGCCTCCCTGTCACGAAGTTCGGCGGGCACCAGGATGTCAAAGTGCATCCGACGCCCATCCGGGCGCTGGACATAGGTGTCGTAAACAGAGATATGCATGGTCTTGCTCCTGCTAGGCCATCCGCTTGCGCGAATCGATGGAGGCAGTGTGCTGGCGTGCGCCAAATCAATGGGACCACTTTGTCCAGCAAACACACCAAATCGTCCAGGCAGCGCGCCCATCTCACGCCAAGCCACGCCGGCGGCCTACAGGAACGACGAATGGGTATGTCATCTGGACGATTGGGAACATCCAGCCCCAGCGACAGACCCACACTGTCCGACCGGTACAGCCTGCAAGGAGCGCTCATGCACAGCCCCCACACCGCCAAGCTGCGACCTGCGCCACCGCTTGAGGTCGATCACTGGTTCAATACGCCACAAGCTCTGAGCTGGGAAAGCCTGCGGGGCAAGGTCGTGGCCTTGCATGCCTTCCAGATGCTGTGCCCAGGCTGCGTGGCCCATGGGCTGCCCCAGGCAACCCGCATGTACGAGGTCTTCGCCAAAGACCCACTGGCCGTCGTCGGGCTGCACACGGTCTTCGAACACCACGATGTGATGCAACCTCGCGCCGCGCTGGCCGCCTTCATCCATGAATACCGCCTCAGGTTTCCGATCGGCATCGATCGCCCTGATCCCAGTGGCGGCCCTGTGCCACTGACGATGCAGGCGCTGGGCTTGCGTGGCACACCCAGCCTGATCGTGCTCGACAAGCGTGGGCGGATCCGCCTCCATCAGTTCGGGCGCAGTGATGACCTGAAAGTCGGTGCGCTAGTGGGCGAACTGCTGGCAGAGCCCGATGAAGATGAGAGCGCCGACTGCGACGATCAAGGCTGCCGCTTGCCCGAAGGCATCAGCGCAGGGGCAAGGCCTTGAGCCCGTTCAAACCAGGCATGGCCATTGGCAGGGTCCGCGCCGTGCTGACAGGCAAGGTGCGCCCTTACACCCGCGCGGGAAGCCTCAG
>CALAKR010000077.1 GCA_937923225.1 uncultured Aquabacterium sp.
CGCGGCCGCGGGCAGCGGGGGCGCCGCGCCCGCCGGGCGGTAGCGCGGCCACCGCCCAGGAGCGCTCAGCCCTCCGGCCAGTAGTACGAGTCGGGCAGCGGCCGTTCGCCGAAGATCGCCTGGCCGACGCGCACCACCGTGGCGCCCTCCTCGATGGCCACTTCGAAATCACCCGACATGCCCATCGACAGCTCCTGCAATGACACCCCTTCAGGCGCACTGGCGCGCAGCCGGTCGCGCAACTCGCGCAGCAACACAAAGCACGGGCGTACCCGCGCGGCGTCGGCCGAAAACAGCGCCAGGGTCATCAGGCCGCGCACACGCAGCGCCGGGAACGCTGGCAGCGCTTGCACAAATGCCGCCACGTCATCAGGCACCAGCCCGTACTTGCTGGCCTCACCGGAGGTATTGACCTGGACGAACACGTCCATCTGCCGCCCCTCAATGCGCAGGCGGCGGTCCAGCACCTCGGCGACCCGCAGGCTGTCCAGCGCCTGGAACTCGCTGGCAAAGCGCGCCACCTGCTTGGCCTTGTTGGTCTGCAGGTGGCCGATCACCGACCACTGCAAGTCGTGCAGGTCGGCCATGGCTTCCCACTTGCGCTGGGCCTCCTGCACCTTGTTCTCGCCCAGCAGGCGGCAACCGGCGGCATAGGCCAGGCGCAGATGCGCTTCGTCGAAGGTCTTGCTGATCGGCAGCAGGCGCACTTCGGCCGGGTCTCGCCCGACCCGCTCGCAGGCCCGGGCGATGCGCTCATGCACGGCGGCCAGGTTGCGGCGAAAATCCTCGACGGTGTTGGCCTGCGGGTAGCGGCCGTGGCGCGCATGCAGGGTGGTGAGGTCTTCGGCGTACTCGCTCATCAATTTGTCGCTCCTTTGGTGGGCACTGCTGCCGGTTCTGCCTGAACGGCCTTGGCCCGGCGAGGCAGGCGACCGTTGAGCACGGCGTAGGCCACAAGGCCGATCACCAGCCCCCAGAACGCACCGCCGATACCCAGCAGGGTGATATTGGCCGCACAGGCCAGGAAGGTGATCAACGACGCCTCGCGCGCTTTTGCATCGAGCATGGCATTGGCCAGGCTGCCGCCGATGGTGCCCAGCAGGGCCAGCCCCGCCAGGGTGGTGATGAAGGTAGCCGGGAAGGCCATGAACACCGCCGCCAGGGTCACCCCGAAGATGCCCACCAGGATGTAGAAGATGCCGGCGGCCACACCCGCCACCCAGCGCTTGGATGGGTCTTCGGACGCTTCCTTGCCGGTGCAGATGGCGGCAGTGATGGCGGCGATGTTGAAGGCGTGGGAGCCGAACGGCGCCATCAGCAGCGAGCCGAGCCCAGTGATGCCGAGGATCGGGTTGGCACTGGTGCGGAACCCGTCGTTGCGCAACACCAGCATGCCGGGCATGTACTGGCCGGTCAGGGTGATCAGGAACAGCGGCAGCGCCACGCTCAGCAGTGCGTTGAGCGAGAACTCGGGGCGGGTGAACACTGGCGTGGCGAATTCCAGGGACAGCCCAGCGAAATCGACCCGCCCCTGCATCACCAGGTAGACCAGCCCCAGTACCAGGATGCCGACCACCGCATAGCGGGCGCTCAGGCGCTTGAACACGATGTACGCCCCGATCAGCAGCCCGACCAGCAGCGGGTCGACGCTCATGCTGGCGAAGGCGCCGATACCGAACTGCAACAGGATGCCGCCCAGCAGGCCTGCGGCCACCCCTGGCGGAATCAGGCGCACGGCTTTTTCGAAGTAGCCCGACACGCCCAGCAGCACGAAGGCCACCGCTGACACCATGTACGCCCCCACCGCCTCGGCGTAGGGCGTGGTGGCCAGGGCCACGATCAGGAACGCCGCCGCTGGCGTGGACCAGGCGGTGATGATCGGCTCGCGGCTGACCCAGCTGAGCAGCAGCCCGGTCACGCCCACGCCGATGGACACCGACCATACCCAGGAGGCGGTCAGCTCCGGGCTGAGCCCTGCGACCTTGGCAGCCTGGAACACCAGAATGAAGGTGCCGCCATAGTTGACGATCACCGAAATGAGCCGGCCACCACCGGGTGCAGCAGGTCCTGCAAGCGCAGGGGCGAGGGGGTACGAGTAGATGACATAGGTCTTGGCTCCTTGCTAGACGCTGTATCCGGCTGCGGTAGGCAGTCATTTATAGCCGCAGATTGGCTGGTTTTACCCCGACGCTTCGCCCGGGCAGACCAGACCACTTTCAGTGCACTCAACCGTACCTGCGGGCGAACGCCCCCATGAATTCGCAAAGGGCGGCCACCGCTTCGACGGAGATGGCGTTGTACAGGCTGGCGCGGATACCGCCGACGCTGGCGTGGCCCTTCAGGCCATGCAGCCCGGCCGCCTCGGCCTCGCGCAGGAAAGCCGCTTCAAGGGCTTGATCGGCCAGTCGGAACGGCACGTTATTGATCGAGCGGTAGGCCGGCTGCACCGGGTTGCGGTAGAAGCCGTCGCTGCCGTCGAGGGTTTCGTACAACAGGCTGGCCTTGGTCTGGTTGCGCTGGTGCAGCACCTGCAAGCCCCCACTGCGCTTGATCCATTGCAACGTCAGGCCGGTCAGGTACCAGGGGAAGGTGGCGGGCGTGTTGAGCATCGACTGGGCATCGCTGATACACGCGTAGTTGAGAATGTCCGGGGTGAACCCGTGGCAGCGGTCCAGCAGCGCCGGGTCCATGATGACCACCGTCAGCCCGGCCACGCCCATGTTCTTC
>CALAKR010000078.1 GCA_937923225.1 uncultured Aquabacterium sp.
CCAGCACACCCAAGCTTCCCTTCGACCATGCCTTCGAACGCGGCATGCGCAACCGCCGCGCCGCCCTGGGCGATGCCTGGGTCGACAAATCCGTCGCCAAGGCCAACGGCTTCAATGCCGAGTTCCAGCACTTCATCACCGACTACGCCTGGCATGGCGTCTGGGGCCGCCCCGGGCTGGACTGGAAAACCCGCCGCATCATCGTTATGGCCGTCACTGCCTCGCTGGGCCGCTGGGACGAGTTCGAGATCCACATGCGCGGCTCGCTCACGCCCGGAAACGCCCACACCCTGAGCGTCGACGAAGTGCGCGAGGCCCTGATCCAGATCGCCATCTACGCCGGCGTGCCCGCCGCCAACACCGGCTTCGCCAAGGCCCTGGGCATCATGCGCGAGCTGGGCATCGAGCCGCCCGCCCACCCGGCCGACGATGCCTGGCACTCGGGCGAAGGCCGCCCCGCCTTCACGACCTCGCGCCCCAAGCTGTTCGCCACCATCCGCGAGCCGCGCCATGCGGATATCACTGGTGAGGGACGCCAGACCATCGTGCTCAGCCACGCCCTGGGCCAGGACCACAGCATGTGGGATGCCGTGGCCAACCAGTTGGCCCGCCACCACCGCGTGATCACGCCCGACACGCGCGGCCACGGCCGCTCCGAGATCCCCGACAGCCCCCTGAGCCTTTCCGACCTGGCCGCCGACGCCGCCCGCGTGATCGACGAGCTGGCCGAAGGCGGCCCGGTGATCTGGGTGGGCCTGTCCATGGGGGGCATGATCGGCCAGACCCTGGCCCTGCAGCACCCGGACAAGGTCAAGGCCCTGGTGCTGGCCAACACCACCAGCCAGTACCCCGAGGCCGGCCGGCAGGCCGTGGCCGAGCGCATCGCCACCGTGCAGGCCCAGGGCCTGGGCGCCATCGCCACGGCCACGATGAACCGCTTCTTCTCGGACAGCTTCCGGCAGCAGCAGGCCGCCGCCGTGGCCCGCCACCAGCGCCTGTTCGAGGCCACCGACCCCGAGGGCTACACCGCCTGCTCGGCTGCCATCCGCGAGATCGACACCACCGCCCGCCTGGGCGAGATCCGCGTGCCGACGCTGGTGATCGCCGGCAGCGAGGACCAGGGCACCCCCAAGGCCATGCTCGAGACCATCGCCCACGGCATCCCCGGCGCGCAGCTGCACACGCTGCAGGGCGCCGCCCACCTCAGCGCGTCCGAACAGCCCGAGGCTTTCGCCGACGTGGTGGGCGAGTTCATCGCCAGCCTGTGACCCCTGCCGGCAGCCCGGGTGAGACAATCCCGGGCTGAACAAGGCCGTGCTGATGTCTTCCCATTCCCCCCAGGCGGGTGCCGCCACGATGAACCCGGCCCAGATGGAGGCCGTGATGCACCTGCACAGCCCCTGTCTGGTGCTGGCCGGTGCCGGCTCCGGCAAGACGCGCGTGATCACCCAGAAGATCGCGCGCCTGCTGCAGCCCGGCGACGGCGCCGATTTGCGTCCCTCGCAAATCGCCGCCATCACCTTCACCAACAAGGCCGCCGCCGAAATGCGCGAGCGCGCCAAGGCCCTGATCGGCGCCAAGGCCGCCAGCAAGCTGCTGATCTGCACCTTCCACTCGCTGGGCGTGCGCCTGCTGCGCGAGGACGGCACGGCCCTGGGCCTGAAACCCCAGTTCTCGATCCTGGACAGCGACGATGTGACCAGCATCCTGCGCGATGCCGGCGGCACCACCGACGCCAAGCAGGCCCGCGGCTGGCAGTGGACCATCAGCCTGTGGAAGAACATGGGCCTGAACAGCAGCCAGGTCGCACCGCACATCACCAGCGACGACGAGCTGCAGGCGGCCAAGGTCATGAAGCTGTATGAAGAGCGCCTGGCCGCCTACCAGGCCGTGGACTTCGACGACCTGATCAGCATGCCGCTCAAGCTGCTGGCCGAGCACGAGCACGTGCGCCAGAAGTGGCAGACCCAGCTGCACCACGTGCTGGTCGATGAATACCAGGACACCAACGCCACCCAGTACGAGCTGCTCAAGCTGCTGGTGGGCCCCGACGGCATCTTCACCGCCGTGGGCGACGACGACCAGTCCATCTACGGCTGGCGCGGCGCCACCTTGGACAACCTCAAGAAGCTGCCGCAGGATTTCCCCACCCTCAAGGTGATCCCGCTGGAGCAGAACTACCGCTCCACCAGCGCCATCCTGCGCGCGGCCAACAACGTCATCCAGCTCAACCCCAAGCTCTTTCCCAAGACGCTGTGGTCGGACCTGGGCGAGGGCGAGCCCGTCAAGCTGATGGAGTGCGACAACGAAGAGCACGAGGCCGAGCGCGCCGTGTCGCACTTCCAGGTGCTGCACGCGCAACTGCTGGCGGCCAACCAGGCCGATCTCTCACGGGCAGACTGGAGCAACTTCGCCATCCTGTACCGCGCCAACCACCAGGCCAGGCCCTTCGAGCAGGCCCTGCGCAAGGCCAACATCCCCTACAAGGTGTCGGGCGGTCAGAGCTTCTTCGAGAAGGCCGAGATCAAGGACCTGTGCGCCTGGCTGCGCCTGCTGCT
>CALAKR010000079.1 GCA_937923225.1 uncultured Aquabacterium sp.
ATGTGGACCTGGCCTTCGTCACGCCGGACGACGCTGGGTTGGCCGAGTGCGACGTGGTGTTCTTTGCCACTCCGCACGGCGTGGCAATGGCCCAGGCGCGTGAGCTGCTGGCCGCTGGCGTCAAGGTGATCGACCTGGCGGCGGATTTCCGCCTGCAGGACGTGGCCGAGTTCGAGCGCTGGTACGGCATGCCGCACAGCTGCCCTGACCTGCTGGCCGAGGCCGTCTACGGCCTGCCCGAACTGAACCGCGAGGCCATCAAGAAGGCCCGCATCATCGGCAACCCGGGCTGCTACCCCACCTCGGTACAACTGGGCTATGCGCCGCTGCTCAAGGCCGGGCTGATCGAGCCCACGGGCCTGATCGCCAACTGCGCCTCGGGTGTGTCCGGCGCCGGCCGCAAGGCCGAGGTGCACACCCTGATGGCCGAAGCCAGCGACAACTTCAAGGCTTATGGCGTCAAAGGCCACCGCCACGGCCCCGAAATCAACCAGCAGTTGCGTGTGATTGCGGGCAATGCGCAGGTGAACGCCCTGTTCGTGCCGCACCTGCTGCCGCTGATCCGCGGTATCCATTCCACCCTGTACGCGCGCCTGAACGGCGCGGGCCAGGCGGCCGATCTGCAGGCCACCTTCGAGGCCTTCTACCAGGGGGAGCGCTTCGTCGATGTGCTGCCAGCCGGCAGCGCGCCCGAGACGCGCAGCGTCCGCGCCAGCAACACCGTGCGCATCGCCGTGCACAAGCCGCTGCCCGACACCGTGATGGTGCTGGTGGTGGAGGACAACCTCACCAAGGGCGCGTCCGGCCAGGCGGTGCAGTGCATGAACCTGATGTGCGGTATCGAAGAGCACGTGGGCCTGACCCAGGTGCCGGTGCTGCCCTGATGCGCTGGCGGCTGCTTCGTCGCCGTCTGTCGATCAGCGCGCCGCGCATGACGGTGCGCAGCCACATGGCGTGGCCTTTGCGCTGGGCGGTGTGGGCCGTGTCGCTGGGGTTTTCCGGCGCGCTGGCGCTGTGGGCCTTCGAGTTCGGCAAGGGCATTGCCGGCCTGGACCGCGAGAGCCGGGTGTCGGCGCAGGCCCTGGCCGAGGTGCGCCAGCAGCTCGAGGCGGTGCGGCTGGACCGTGAACGCGCCCAGTCCATCGCCAACACGGCCGACAGCCTGCTCAAGGCCGAGCGGGCCACCCAGGCGCGCCTGGCCGAAGAGGTCAAGGCCCTGGAGATGCAGAACCAGGCCCTCAAGGACGACCTGGGCTTCTTCGAGCGCTTGCTGCCGGCCTCGGGCGACGGCTTGTCGGTGCGCGGCCTGCAGGCCGACCAGCCGGCCGCTGGCCAACTGCGGTTCCAGTTGCTGGTGATGCAGCAAGGCGGTCGTGCCTTGCCCGATTTCAAGGGGCGCTACGAGGTGCTGCTCAGCGGCACGCAGGATGGCCGCGCCTGGAGCATGCCGGCGCCCGCCGTGACGCGGCCCTTGCAGTTCAAGCAGTACCAGCGCATCGACGGCCTGGCGGAGTACCCGTCTGGGGCCGCGGTCAAGCAGGTGCAGGTGCGGGTGCTGGACGATGCCGGTCAGTTGCGGGCCACGCAGAGCCTCAAATTGTGACTTTCTGCGCGGTTTTGCCCCGGCGTCTGCCATGTGCCGCGTATTCCCCATGGACCGGCAAGCCGGGCATTGACGTGATCGGCGTTTGGTGTAAACCTTGCGCCCTTTGCGACGTTCGCACTTTCGGATAACGTGGTCCAATCTCCAGGAGCGCACAACCATGTTCGGTAAGAAAACCCCAGCCATCCGCACCCTGATCGGCGAGGGCACCGTGATCAACGGCGAGATCAAGTTCGCCGATGGCCTGCGCATCGATGGCGAGGTGGTGGGCAACATCACCGCCACGGGCGATCGCCGTACCATGCTGGTGATCAGTGAGAAGGCCAAGGTGAGCGGCCGCGTGCGCGCCGGCCATGTCATCATCAATGGCCTTGTCACCGGCCCGGTTGAATCCGAAGACCTGTTGGAACTGCAGCCCAAAGCCCGTATCGTGGGTGATGTGCGCTACGAAGCCCTTGAAATGCACCAAGGTGCCACCATCGATGGAGAATTGCACCCATTGAAGGCCGAGGACAAGCCCTCGCTCAAGCTGGCCGCCAACAACAGCTGACCCTTTCCTCCCTTTTCCGCTTCCCCTGCACGATTTCCCCGGAGTATTTGACATGAGCACCGCAGCCGCCGAACTGGCCCCCACCGCCGACGTGACGGACATCCCTGGCGCCCCCATCCTGTTCACCGACAGCGCTGCCGCCAAGGTGGCCGAGCTGGTGGCCGAAGAGGGCAATCCTGATCTGAAGCTGCGCGTGTTCGTGCAGGGCGGTGGCTGCTCCGGCTTCCAGTACGGCTTCACCTTCGACGAGATCGTGAACGAGGACGACACGCCCATGACCAAGAACGGCGTGACACTGCTGATCGACGCCATGAGCCTGCAGTACCTGATGGGCGCCGAGATCGACTACAAGGACGACCTCGAAGGCGCCCAGTTCGTGATCCGCAACCCAAACGCCACGACCACCTGCGGCTGCGGCTCCAGCTTCTCGGTCTGAGGCCTTCCGGCTTCGCCAGCAGATCCCGGCCTTGTGCCGGGATTTTCTTTTCAGGCGATCCGGGCGATCCGATGTGTGGGGCGTTGCGGTTACGTTGACGCCCTCAGGCGGGATAGATGGCACCCAGGATGCGGGGACCTGCCGCCCCGGTGACCGCCGGGTCATTGCCGGGGCGTCGGTTCACGGCAGCCCATGCCAGCCAGGCGAAGGCCGCGGCCTCGACCTGCTCGGGTGGCAGGCCTCGGATGGCTGAACTGGCCACGGCCACGCCGGGCAACAAGGCCTGCAGGCGGTGCATCAACTGGCCATTGAAGGCGCCCCCGCCGCAGACGATCAGCTCAGTGGCCTGAGGCGCCTGGCCGCGAACGGCATCGGCGCTGCTTCGCGCGGTCAGCTCGCACAGCGTGGCCTGCACATCGGCCAGGGCTGTGGGAGAGGTGGTATCGCCGCCTGGCCGTGCCTGGCAGCGCTGGAGCCAGCCCTCCAGCCACTGGGCGTGGAACAGGTCGCGGCCGGTGCTCTTGGGTGGTGGCAGCGCGAAATAGGGATCGGCCAGTGCCAGAGCTAACCAGTCTTCGTGGATGCGGCCACTCGCGGCCCACTGGCCATCCTTGTCATAAGGCTGGCCTGTATGCCGCTGGCACCACAGGTCCATCAGCACATTGCCGGGGCCGCAATCGAAGCCACGGGGCGGCTGACCCGGGTTGAGCACACTCACATTGGCGATGCCGCCGATGTTGAGCGCTGCCACGGCGCGGTCCGGGTGGCTGAAGACAGCCTGGTGGAACACGGGCACGAGCGGGGCACCCTGGCCACCGGCGGCCAGATCGCGGCTGCGCAGGTCGGCCACCACGTCCACGGCGGTCAGCTCGGCGAGCAGGGCCGGGGCCAGCAGTTGTACGGTGTAGCCCAGTTCTGGACGGTGGCGCACCGTCTGGCCATGGGCGCCCAGGGCACGGATGGGTTGATCGGAGGCGGCTTGCCGCAGGCGGGCCACCACCCGGGCATAGGCGCGCGAGACGCCCTGGGCAGCCAGGGCGGCGCGGTGAAGTTCATCAGGGCCGCTGCGGTTGAGCGCGAGCAGTTCCTCGCGCAGGGCCGCGTCAAAGGGCTCGTGCGCATGGGCGCGCACGCCCAGCCAGGTGCCGTCGGTGGCGATGTTGGCCACCACGGCGTCCACCCCATCGAGCGAGGTGCCGGACATCAAGCCCACGAAGGCTTGCGTGTCCCCGGCCTTGTCCACGGCGGGCTTATTCGAAGCGCGGGCCGGTGCTGGCGCCAGCGGTCTGCATCTGGCCAGCCATGTCCAGGCGCTGTGCCACGGTGGTGGCCTTCTGGCGGTACTGGGCCAGGGCGTTCGGCGAGAGCTGCACGCTCTCGGAGGCGCGGGCGATGATCATCGGATCCTTGTGCTCACCGCGCACCTTGAATTCAAAGTGCAGGTGGGGGCCGGTGGCCCAGCCGGTGGCGCCCACGGCGCCGAGCTTGTCGCCCTGCGACACGCGCTGGCCCTTGCGGACGTCGATGCGGCTCATGTGGGCGTACACGGTGGTGCGGTCACCGGAGTGCAGCACCTGGACCACGTTGCCATAGCCGTTCTGCCAGCCTGCAAAGCTGACGACGCCGTCACCCACCACGCGGATCTGCGTGCCGGTCGGGGCGCCGTAGTCCACGCCCAGGTGCGCCTTCCAGCGCTTCTGGATCGGATGGAAGCGCATGGCGAAGCCGGATGTGACGCGCGAGAACGCCAGCGGCGAGGCCAGGAAGGATTTGGTCTTGCTGCGGCCCGTCAGGTCGTAGTAGGTGCCCTTGCGGCCGGGCTCTTCGTACCAGACGGCGTCATGCACGGTGCCCTTGTTGATGAAGCGGGCGGCCAGCACGCGGCCAGCCGAGCTGCCCCAGGTGATGGGCTCGCCATCGGCGGTGTGGGCTTCGTAGACCACGCTGAAGGCATCACCCTTGCGCAGTTCACGGCGGAAATCGATGTCGGTGCCGAAGATTTCGGCCATCTGGTTGGTGATGGCGTCGGGGATGCGGGCGTCGTCGGCGGCGGCGTACAGCGAGGAGTTGATCGTGCCGGACGAGACCTGTTCGCGCACCTGCAGAGGCACTTGCTCGGTGCGGGCGCTCAGGCCTTCGGCATTGCGCTGCACGCTCAGGCGCGTGAAGTGCGAATCGAGCTGCTCGGAGGATTCGGCGGGGCCGCGGGCGACCAGTTCGACCAGGCGGCCGTTCTCGGTCATCACCTTGATCATCTTGCCGGCGCGGCCAGCCATCAGGCGCGAGGCGACCGCGTCGGAGCGCAGGAATCGGGCGGCCTCGGTGTCGTCCACCCCCATGCGCTGCAGCAGGGTGTCGACGGTGTCGGAGCTGCGGGTGACGTCGCTGCGGTACAGGGGCAGAGCCACGCGGTCCAGCGCATCGAGCTGGGCAGCCAGTTGGGGCAGCGGCAGCACCTCATGGATGGAGGTGATCGAGGGCTGGGCTTGGTTGATCTCCAGGGCGGTCAGCGGCGCCACGCCAAAGGCGGTGACGGCGGAGCCGGTGAGCAGGGCGGCGACAACGGCGGTGACCCTGCGAGGGTGGCGGTGCGTGATCGATTGAAACGTTCGCAGTGGGGCCAGCCAGCGGCCCAAATCCACAGATCCCAAAGTCTGTCCCCTAGAATCGCCCGTCGCCCACCCCAGCCAGAAGCTGGCCTGAGCGGCGAGGTACCCGTCAAAAGTGCCAAAGTATAGTGGTGTCACATGGCGTAATTCGCCAAAAGCACCGTCTTTACACGTGTCGTTTTCCCCATATGCCCCGTCTGGGGCTGCCCTCATGTCCAACGCTCATCAAGTTCCTTCCGACAAACCGGTTCACCCCATCACCGACCGTGTGCGCGAGGCCCTGGCCGTCACCCAGCGTGGCTGCGACGAACTGCTGCCGGAAGGGGACTGGATCAAGAAGCTCGCGCGTTCGGAGGCCACCGGGCAGCCGCTGCGCATCAAGCTGGGCCTGGACCCCACTGCGCCGGACATCCACCTCGGCCACACCGTGGTGCTCAACAAGATGAGGCAGTTGCAGGATCTGGGCCACACCGTCATTTTCCTGATCGGGGACTTCACCTCGCTCATTGGCGATCCGTCCGGCCGCAATGCCACCCGCCCGCCGCTCACGGCAGAGCAGGTCAAGGCCAATGCCGAGACTTACTACAAGCAGGCCAGCCTGGTGCTGGACCCGACCCGTACCGAGATCCGCTACAACAGCGAGTGGTGTGACGCCCTGGGCGCGCGCGGCATGATCCAGTTGGCCTCGCGTTACACGGTGGCCAGAATGATGGAGCGTGACGATTTCACGAAACGCTACAAGGCCAATACGCCAATCAGTGTCCATGAATTCTTGTACCCCCTCATGCAGGGGTATGACTCGGTGGCATTGAAATCCGATCTTGAATTGGGCGGCACCGATCAGAAATTCAATTTGCTGATGGGGCGCCATCTCCAAACTGAATATGAACAAGAGCCGCAGGTGATTCTGACGATGCCGCTGCTCGAGGGTTTGGACGGTGTCGAGAAAATGTCCAAATCCAAGAACAACTATGTCGGGATTTCGGAAGCGCCCAACAGCATGTTCGGCAAGCTGATGAGCATCAGCGATGACCTGATGTGGAAGTACTTCACCCTGCTGAGCTTCCAGCCGCTCGCGGCCATCGAGCAGCTCAGGGCCGAATGCGCGGCGGGGCGCAACCCGCGTGATGCCAAGGTGCAGCTGGCCCAGGAGATCGTGACCCGTTTCCATGGCGCGCCAGCAGCGGAAAGCGCCCTGGCGGACTTTGTCAACCGCGCCAAGGGCGGTGTGCCCGACGAGATCCCGGAAGTCAGTCTGGCCCTGCCGGATGGCGTCCAGGAGATGGGC
>CALAKR010000080.1 GCA_937923225.1 uncultured Aquabacterium sp.
CCTGAGCCGTTCGGCTTACTTCGAAGCCGCCGAGGCAGCGCCTGCGGCCGCGTCCTTCTCGCACTTCTTGATGAAGCTGTTCTTGGCAGCGCCGGCCAGTTTCTTGTCGGCGGCGGTGGTGGCGCAGGTGCTCTTGGCCGCGTCCTTCTCGCACTTCTTGACGAAGCTGTTCTTGGCGGCGCCCGCCAGCTTCTTGTCGGCGGCCTTGGCCTCGCAGGTGGCGTCGGCGGCGTGGGCCAGGCTGGCGGTCAGGGCCAGGGTCATCGCGGCGATCATCAGGCGCATGGGAACTCTCCGTAGGTTGCGGGGTGGTTGTCGTTTCAGTCTAGCGGGCGCTGGCAGGGCACGCCAGTGTTGTCTCAACGCCGCGCCCCCTGATCCGGATGACTGATCGCCCCTAGGCATAGGGATGGGGCATTGCACGCGCCGCGGCTAGCCTTCAAGTCCCGTTCACACACATTCCGGAGTTTCGTCATGACGTCCTTGTTCTCATTGGGCGCCGTGGCGCGCTGCAGTCTGGCCGCCACCCTTGCCATGGGGGCCGCCGTGGCCCAGGCGCAATCCATCCAGTGGTCCACTGGTGAGGTCGACATTGAATTTGACCCATCGACCTTCGCGTTCTCCGTCGAGACGACCTCTTTCGGGGGCGTGAGCAGTGTCGACGTGTCACCGCTGTCGCTGGGCTACACCCAGATCGGTAACGGTGTGCTGATCAACTTCAACGGCCAGATGGGGGTGTATGGCAGCAGCTACACCAACTTCAGTCCGCAGACCCTGTCGGGCAGTTTCAATGCCTACGTCAATTTCACACCGGCGGCGGGCTATGCCATCACCAGCTACACCGTGACCTACACCGGCTCGTATGGCGTTGAAACCCCGGGCTGGGTGTCCTTGGGGGATGCAGCGGGCTCGTCGTTCTACGCCAGCGCGGGTGGCTCGGGCTTCACGACAGGCGCCCTCGTGGCGGGTGCTGTGGCGCCGGTGCTTCAAGGCAGTTTCAGCGCGACCGGCGACCTCACCACCATCCAGGTGCTCGATCACTATGAGTCCTACATCTCGGGCTACGAGACGGTGGTGGATTATTGCGAGCCGGACGATCCATCCATCTGCTACACCCACGAAGAGCCCATCATCGTGAGCTATCCCGTGTTCCGTGACGAAACCGATCTGGGTGAGGCGAACCTTCATCTGGACAGCATCACGATCGAGGCCCACGTGGTGGCCGTGCCAGAGCCTGAATCGCTGGCGCTGGGGCTGGCGGGTCTGGTCGTGGCGGGATGGCGTCTGCGGGGCCGTCGGGCCTGACGGGGCCCGGTCTGGTGCCCAAGCCCTGAGCTGCCGCAGCAGCCCTACATGATCCGCCGCGGATGCGCCAGCGCCTCGTGCGCCGCATGCAGGCGCCGCACCAGCACGCGAATGAAAGCCTCGTCGAACAGGTGGCGGCAGTTGGGGCTGAGCTGGCCCAGTGTCTCCGGCGTGAACGAGATCGTCGTGGCCGGCTCCGACACCATCACGTCGGTGCTGTGCCGGCGCAGTTCGGGGTTGGGCGCCAGGTAGGCCATCTCGCCCACCGAGGTGCCCGCGCCCAGCAGCGCCACGCGCTTGCCGTTGCGGAACACCTCCACGCTGCCCTGCGCGATGATGTGGAAGGTGCGCCCCTCCTCGCCGCGCTTGTACAGCGAATGCCCGAACGGGAAGCGCTGCCACTTGGCGCGGTGCACCACCTCCCACAGCTCCACATCCCCGAAGCTGATGAAGAAATCCAGCGAGCGCAGCAGGTTGAAGCGCTCCGAATCGAGCACGCCCTGCAGATGCCCGCGCGGCACCTTGTGGCTGGAGACCAGGTCCGACAGGGCCTCAGCGAACGCATCCCAGTGCGGGTAGCGGTCGTTCTTGTTCTTGGCCAGGGCCTTCTGGAGCACGTCGTCCACGGCCTGGTTCACGCCGGCGCGCATGCCCGTCAGCGGGGCGGGCGTCTGGTTGTAGATCTGGTTCATCAGTACAGCTTGCGAGTTCGCCTCGAAAGGCGGCCGCCCGGCGATCAGGTGGTACAGCACCGCGCCCAGCGAGTAGATGTCGGCCCGGCTGTCGAGCACCTCGCCTTCGAGCTGTTCGGGCGACATGTAGGCCAGCGAGCCCACCTGGTGCACCTGGGTGGCATCGGCCTGCAGGTTCAGCACGCTGCCGAAGTCGGTGATCTTCACGTCCGTCACCAGGCCCTGGGCGTTGGTGATGGCCAGAATGTTGGCGGGCTTGACGTCACGGTGGATCAGGCCCTGCTTGTACACATAGCTCAGCGCCATCGCGCACTTGAAGCCGATTTCCACGATCAGCTCCAGCGGCAGCAGGTTGTCCGGCCGGCAAAAGCTCTTGAGCGTGGTGCCCGGCACGTACTCCATCACCACATAGGGTGAGGTCGGATCGGCCACCGCATCGTAGATCTGGACCACGTTGGGGTGCTGCAGGCGGCCCACCAGGGCGGCCTCGGCGGCAAAGAAGCGGGCGTAGACCGGCCCGTCCACCGCGTCCATCAGCGCGGCCGAGCGCACGCGCTTGAGCGCCACCTGGCGCTGGAAGAAGTCGTCCTGGCACAGGAAGACCTCGCTGGTGGCGCCTTCGCCCAAGCGGCGGATCATCTGGTACTTGCCGAGGCGGCTCGCACCCAGTTCGATGTCGATGGCTTCCATGGCCCCATCTTTCCATGCCGGCCCAGGGTTTCATGGCACGAAAAGCCCACCCCCGCACCGGCATTTCGTGACATTCTGCCGCTTGGGCGCCCCGTTGGGGCCACCCCGTAAAATGCCCCCATGATTCAAGCCAAGCGTGATCTCCTGAAGGCCCTGGGTGAGGCCTTGCGCCAGGCGGCGCCCGACGCCGATGCGTCCTTCACCCCCGTGTTCGAGGCGCCCAAGCAGGCCGCCCATGGTGACCTGGCCGTCACCGCCGCCATGCAATTGGCCAAGCCGCTCAAGAAGAACCCGCGCGAGCTGGCCACGGCCCTCGTCGCCGCCCTGCAGGCCCAGCCGGCCGTGCAGCAGTGGGTCTTGGCCGTCGAGATCGCCGGTCCCGGGTTCATCAACCTGCGCCTCAAGCCCGAGGCCAAGCAGTCCATCGTCACTGATGTGCTGTCCACGGGCGATCAGTTCGGCCGCCAGCCCGCCACCGAGCGCAAGGTGCTGGTCGAGTTCGTCTCGGCCAACCCCACCGGCCCGCTGCACGTGGGCCATGGCCGCCAGGGCGCTTTGGGCGACGCCCTGTGCAACCTGTTCGAGACGCAGGGCCAGCAGGTCACCCGCGAGTTCTACTACAACGACGCCGGCGTGCAGATCGCCACGCTGGCCAACTCCACCCAGGCGCGCCTCAAGGGCTTGAAGCCCGGTGATGCCGACTGGCCTGAGTCGGCCTACAACGGCGACTACATCGCCGACATCGCCCGCGATTTCCTGGCCAAGAAGACCGTCAAGGCCGACGACCGCGAGTTCACCGCGTCCGGCGATGTCGACGACCTGGATGGCATCCGCCAGTTCGCCGTGGCCTACCTGCGCCACGAGCAGGACCTGGACCTGAAGGCCTTCGACGTCCGCTTCGACAACTACTACCTCGAATCCAGCCTGTACACCTCGGGCCGGGTCGAGGCCGCGGTGAACAAGCTCATCGCCGCCGGCAAGACGTATGAAGACGGCGGCGCCCTGTGGCTGCGCAGCACCGATTACGGCGACGACAAGGACCGCGTCATGCGCAAGTCCGACGGCGGCTACACCTACTTCGTGCCCGACGTGGCCTATCACATCGCCAAGTGGGAGCGCGGCTACGTCCAGTGCGTGAACATCCAGGGCTCGGACCACCACGGCACCATCGCCCGCGTGCGCGCCGGGCTGCAGGCCGCCGGTGTCGGCATCCCCCAGGGCTGGCCCGACTACGTGCTGCACAAGATGGTCACCGTGATGAAGAACGGCGAGGAGGTCAAGATCTCCAAGCGCGCCGGCAGCTACGTCACCCTGCGCGACCTGATCGAGTGGACCAGCAAGGATGCCGTGCGCTTCTTCCTGATCAGCCGCAAGGCCGACACCGAGTTCACCTTCGACGTCGACCTGGCCCTCAAGACCAATGACGAGAACCCCGTGTTCTACGTGCAGTACGCCCACGCCCGCAT
>CALAKR010000081.1 GCA_937923225.1 uncultured Aquabacterium sp.
TCAGTCTCGGCATCCAGGATTTCGACCCCGAGGTGCAGCAGGCCGTCCACCGGGTGCAGTCTTTCGAGTCGGTGGCGCGGCTGATGCAGGCGGCCCGGGCATCGGGCTTCGAGTCCATCAACATGGATCTGATCTACGGCCTGCCCAAGCAGACGCCCCAGGGCTTCGACCGCACACTGGTGCAGGTGAGCGCGCTCAAGCCCGACCGCGTGGCCCTCTATGCCTACGCCCACCTGCCGCAGCGCTTCAAGCCGCAACGCCGCATTGACGCCAAGCTGCTGCCGGCGGGCCCGGACAAGGTGGCCATGCTCTCGCGCGCCATCCGCCAGTTCCGTGCGGCTGGGTACGACTACATCGGCATGGACCACTTCGCGTTGCCGACCGATCCGCTGGCCGTGGCGCGCCGCCAGGGGCGCTTGCACCGCAACTTCCAGGGCTACAGCACGCACCCTGACAGCGACCTGATCGGCCTGGGCGTGTCGGCCATCGGGCGGGTAGGGGCGCACTACAGCCAGAACGCCAAGACGCTGGACGAGTATTACGACGCGATCGGAAGCGGCGAATTCCCCGTGGTGCGCGGCCTTACACTGAGCCG
Source organism: uncultured Aquabacterium sp. (assembly GCA_937923225.1). GTDB lineage: Bacteria > Pseudomonadota > Gammaproteobacteria > Burkholderiales > Burkholderiaceae_C > Aquabacterium. The sequence goes on from CALAKR010000081.1 coordinate 596, forward strand.
TGACGACCTGGTGCGCCGGGCCGTGATCATGGCCATCATGTGCCAGGGCAGGGTGGACATCGAATCCATCGAACTGGCCTATCTGATTGATTTCAAGCAGTATTTCTCTCGTGAACTCGAACAGCTGGGCCCGCTCGTCGAGAAGGGGCTGGTCGAGATGGAGCCCGATGGTGTCCGCGTCACCCCCGTGGGATGGTATTTCGTGCGGGCGATCGCGATGGTGTTCGATCGCCACCTCCAGGCCGACCAGGCGATGGAGCGCTTCTCCCGCATCATCTGATGCCGCCTGGGCCGTGATGGCCCAAAGCGCCTGCCCATGCTCTACAGCCTTCTGATCACTGCCTTTCTGATGGGGCTGGCTGGCCTGCCGCACTGCGCGACCATGTGCGCTGCGCCCTGCGCCGCCGTGATGCCTCATGGTGTTTCCGGACATGCCGTGCTGGGGCGCACGCTGGGCTATGCCGTTCTGGGTGGCGTGGCGGCGGGGGCCATGAGCCTGGTGGCGGCCTGGTCGCGCTGGGCTACGGCCCTGCAACCAATCTGGGTGATGGTGCTGGCCGCCACCTTTCTGTTGGGCCTGTGGATGGTGGCCAGCGGCGCCATGCCGGCCGCCGTGCAGGCGCATGGAACGGCGCTGTACCGGCGCGTGCAGGCCTGGGGCGGGGGCGTTCCCACCGGGCCATCAGAGGGCACTGCCTTGAGGCGCCAAACCTGGCGGCCCGTGGCCCTGGGCATGGCCTGGGCCGCCTTGCCCTGCGGCCTGCTTTACGGCGCCGTGATGACGGCTGCCCTCGCACCCACGCCCGCGCAGGGCGCGCTGGTGATGGCTGCTTTTTCCCTGCCGGGCGCCGTGGTGCTGTGGTGGCTGCCTGCCCGGCTCAAGGGGTGGCGCTGGCCGGCCAGGCTGTCCACCCGTTGGCCTTGGCTGGCCGACCCTCGCTGGGCCGTGCGGCTGGCCGGTGGCCTGCTCAGTGCGGCCGCCGCCTGGGGCCTGGCACACCGCCTGCATGAGCAATGGCTTGCCTGGTGCGCGTGAACCTGAGGGCAGGGTATGCCTGTGTGGCATAGAGGCCTTGTGTCCGCCCAATTAAGATGCATTTGCGCCCTTCACTCACGTGATTGACAGAGGGGCTCGCTTAGAATCAGGCAGCACGGCCGACACCATGGCCATGTTGTTCACGGAATCGCCAAACGCGGAGACCACAACCATGTATCAGCACATCAAAGTGCCCGAAGGTGGGCAGAAGATTTCGGTCAACCCGGACTTCTCGCTCAATGTTCCTCACAACCCCATCATTCCGTACATTGAAGGCGACGGCACTGGTTTCGACATCACCCCCGTGATGATCAAGGTGGTCGACGCTGCGGTCGCAAAAGCTTACGGCGGTCAGCGCAAGATCCACTGGATGGAAATCTACGCCGGTGAAAAGTCCACCCGCGTCTACGGCCCTGATGTCTGGCTGCCCGAAGAGACCTTGACTGTTCTCAAGGACTATGTCGTCTCGATCAAGGGCCCCCTGACCACGCCCGTCGGCGGCGGCATCCGTTCGCTGAACGTGGCCCTGCGCCAGGAGCTGGACCTTTACGTCTGCCTGCGCCCCGTGCGCTACTTCAAGGGCGTGCCTTCGCCCGTGAAAGAACCGGAAAAGACCGACATGGTCATCTTCCGCGAGAACTCGGAAGACATCTACGCCGGCATCGAGTTCGAAGCCGAGAGCGACAAGGCCAAGAAGCTGATCGCCTTCCTGCAGAACGAGTTCGGCGTCAAGAAGATCCGCTTCCCCGCCACCTCCGGCATCGGCATCAAGCCCGTGTCGCGCGAAGGCACCGAGCGCCTGGTGCGCAAGGCCATCCAGTACGCCATCGACAATGACAAGCCCAGCGTGACCATCGTGCACAAGGGCAACATCATGAAGTACACCGAAGGTGGCTTCCGTGACTGGGCCTACGCTCTGGCCCAGAAGGAATTCGGCGCCGAGCTGATCGACGGCGGTCCGTGGGCCAAGTTCAAGAACCCGCGCACGGGCAAGGACATCGTCGTCAAGGACTCCATCGCCGACGCCTTCTTGCAGCAGATCCTGCTGCGCCCGGCCGAGTACAGCGTGATCGCCACGCTGAACCTCAACGGCGACTATGTCTCTGACGCCCTGGCTGCCCAGGTCGGCGGCATCGGCATCGCCCCCGGCGCCAACCTGTCGGATTCGATCGCCATGTTCGAAGCCACCCACGGCACTGCGCCCAAGTACGCTGGCAAGGACTACGTGAACCCGGGTTCCGAGATCCTGTCGGCCGAAATGATGCTGCGCCACATGGGCTGGCTGGAAGCTGCCGATCTGATCATCAGCTCGATGGACAAGGCCATCCAGAGCAAGAAGGTCACGTACGACTTCGCCCGTCTGATGGACGGCGCGACCCAGGTGTCGTGCTCGGGCTTCGGTCAGGTCATGATCGACAACATGTGATGCATTGACCGGCACGCTGCCGGTCATCCATCAAGCAACCCCAACGTGTGGATTCACTTGGGGTTTTTTGTTGCCTGTCGGCAGATGTTCTGGCCGGTGACGGTGAGTTTCAGCCCGCCACCGTCCCATTTCAACCAATCCAGCGCCACGTAGTCCTCGATGTAGCTTTCAGGCACATCGCAGGCACGGCGCTTGTACAGCGCATCTGCCGTGGCTTGAAGCGATTCACGCAGATCTGAAAGACTGTTCTGAGTTTTCATCGCACTGCTGGATGGGTTACCCGCCGAAGCGGGAAGAAGGCTCAGGAGCGATCAGTAGCGACCGCGGCCGCCGCCGTTGCCGCTGCGATAACCGCCGCCGCCACCGCCGAAGCCGCCCGGACGCTCTTCACGAGGACGGGCGATGTTGACCACCAGGGCGCGACCATCGACGGTTTGGCCGTTGGCGCCTTGAATGGCGTTCTGGGCATCGCTGGCCGACACCATTTCAACGAAGCCGAAGCCCTTGGAGCGGCCGCTGTCGCGGTCCATCATGACCTTGGCGGAGGCCACTTGGCCGTATTGCGAGAACTGTTGCTGGAGGTCTTCGTCACGCGTAGCGTAGGACAGGTTACCGACGTAGAGTTTGTTGTCCATGGAGGACCCTTTCGAGAGATGCCGCTTGAAGACGCATGGTCGCGGCGTTGAGAAAACTGTAAGGCTGTGGCGCTGCGGGCGGCGTGTCAGAACTTGCGCCGGGGGGCCGCCGGTGCTCCGCCGCTGCGTGGTTCGAGATGGCGGAAGGTGATGCGCCCCTTGTTCAGGTCGTAGGGCGACAGCTCAAGCGACACCTTGTCTCCCGCCAGGATCCTGATGCGGTGTTTCCGCATCTTCCCGCCGGTGTAGGCAATCAGTGAATGACCGTTGTCCAGCGTCACGCGGAAACGTGAGTCAGGCAGTACTTCGGCGACTTCGCCGCGCATTTCGATGAGTTCTTCTTTGGCCATGAAGCCGATCTGTTTGGAGTAAGAAGGCCGACAAGCAGCCGGGCAGGCCACACGCTATCGAGCCCGCATGCCGCGATGGACACGGAAGGGCAAGGCCTGCAGCGGCCAGCTTGATGCGGTGGGGAGGGGCGAACTTTGGCGTTCGCAGAGCCAGACAACGCTTGCCTGGAAGTGGGGGGCTTCACAAAGCCACCCCTGAGGATAGATGCCGGTCACTGGGGCGACGGGCACGTCGACAAATGCTGCGGAGGTAAGCAAAGCTGCAGCAGTTGGCCACACTATAACAGTGCTCGGCGTTTCAAGCCATGCCGGATTCACGCCGTTACGGCTTCGCCTGTCAGTACGTTGGCGGCAAGCCTCGTCACGCGGGTGGTGTTTCGTTGTCGATGGGCAAGTCCGTGGGCCTGGAGGGCTCTGTCGACTCTGCCTGTGCCTTGCGCTGGGCTTTTTCAACCTTCTTCTGCTTCTTCTGCAGCTCACGCTGGCGCTTCTCGAACTGATAGTTGGGTTTGGCCATGGCGTGCTTTCGAGATGAAGATGGCTCACCTTACCATCTTCATCGCAGTGCACATGTGCGTAGAGCGCCGGACTGTTGATCCGCAGCTCCATGGGTGCGGTGAAGCAACTTGTCCGTCGAGCAAACCCAGCGTGTTGATTTACTTGTGGGGCTGGGTTGAGGGCGCGCGCCGCACGTTGTGCAGCCAGGCGCCCTGCGTATCGATGCGCAGGACGCCTTGCTTGAACGCCCGCGAGGCAGTCTGGTAATAGGCGATGGCTTCTTCGGCCAGGGTCTCGTCCACGGCTGTCGGGGTGGTCTCCAGGGTGAGCGGATCGACCTTGTAGGCTTCCACCCGCTGCTTGGGCAGCAGCACCGTCAGCACGTCGTTGCGCAGGTAACCCAGTTCCTGGTAGTTGCTGATGAAGGCACGCTGCAGCGGCGGGCCAGGCTCGAAGAACGAGCGGCCGAAGAAGTGGTCGTCACCGTTCTTGCCCATCAGCTCCACGATGGTGGGCGCCAGGTCCAGCTGGCTCACCACGGGCTCGAAGACGCCGGGCTGCACAAGATCCGGCGCATACAGGATCAGCGGGATGTGGTAGCCGTCCACCGGCAATTTCGTCTTGCCGGCCACCGAGGCGCAGTGGTCCGCGATGATGATGAACAGGGTGTCCTTGAACCAGGGCTGCTTCTTCGCGTCGTCGATGAACTTGCCGATGGCGTAGTCGGTGTACTTCACCGCGCCATCACGACCGCCCGGTGAAGGGATGTCGATGCGCCCCTGCGGGTAGGTGTAGGGGCGGTGGTTGGACGTGGTCATCACGTGTGCGAAGAACGGCCTGTCCTTGCCAGCCTCGGTGCCCAGCGTCTTGATGACGTGCTGGAACATCACCTCATCGGCCACGCCCCACACATTCTCGAAGATCACGTCCTGCTTCGGGATGTCCGTCCTATCGATGACCTGGTAGCCATTCGCATCGAAGTAGGCGTTCATGTTGTCGAAGTAGCCGTAGCCGCCGTAGAAGAAAAAGCTCTCCACCCCTTGCGGCTTGAGGATCTCGCCCAGCGTGGCCAGGTGCTCGTTGTTGGGGCGCCGGACGATGGCCTGCCCGGGCACGGGCGGTGTGCCCAGCGACAGGGATTCCAGGCCGCGCACCGTGCGGGTGCCGGTGGCGTACATATGTTTGAACAGCAGGCCTTCGCGCGCCAGGGCGTCCAGCCGGGGCATCAGGTGCTTGGTGCCACCGAAGGTGTCCATGAAGGAGGCCGACAGGCTCTCTACCGAGATCAGCACCACGTTGCGAGGGCGGCGCTTGAAGGGAAGGGGGTCGGAGGCGGGATCCTCGTCGTCCGTCTTGACGGCCTGGCTCAAGGGTTGCCGCTCCACATCCAGCCCCTTGAGGATGGCATCGGCCTGCGCCTGCGGCAGGGTGCGGTAGAACTTGTCGTAGTCCAGCTCATTGCGGCGCATGGCCGCGGCCAGCGAGTACAGGCCGTTGCCGCTCAACTCCTCCGCATAAGCGTTGCCCGAGCCTTGCATCTGGTCGACATTGGTCAGCGTGAGGCTCAGGGCCGGCAGCGCCACGGCCGCCAGGGCCAGCGCCAGGCGCTGCGACCTTGACAGCGTCAAGGCGTTGGCCCACTGGACGTGCTTTCTCAGCAGCACGGTCAACAAGGCCGCCAGGGCGCTCAAGACGGCCACGATCGCCGGTACAGGGTAGGACTGGCGGATGTTGCCGATCACCTCCTGCGTGTAGATCAGGTAGTCGACCGCGATGAAGTTGAAGCGCGTGGCGAACTCCAGCCAGAAGGTGATCTCCGAGCCCGCGCCGAACAGCATCACCAACACCGAGAACCACACCCAGGCCCAGCGCAGGGCGCGGTGCAGGCCATGCTGCCGCCAGCGGTTGGGCAGCAGGGCTTCGTAGAGCAGCACGGGGGCGCAGGTGATGCTCACCACCGCCAGGTCGAACATCCAGCCCTTGAGGAAGATGCCTGGCCACAAGGCCGGCGGGACCGAATGCGGGCCGACAAGCGCCAGCAGGCCAGCCCGCAAGAGCGTGAACACCGCGATCCACAGCAGGGCGATGAACAGGGGAAGGCGTGCTGTGCCCAGACCGGAGGCAAAGGTGTGCATGAATGGTGCAAGAACTTCGAAGTTGGAGGTCTAACGCCGGCTTTCTGGTGGTGGTTGACGCAGCCCTTTCGGGGCTTGCTGTGGCCTGAACGGGGATGAATTACTTGCGCGGAGGGAACTTTGCAGGCACTCTTGTATTCATATTTCATTCAGAAAATGATCCGGAGATCACCTCATGAAATGCCCCGTATGCCCCGATGCCACGCTCCTGATGTCTGACCGACAGGGGGTCGAGATCGACTACTGCCCCAGCTGCCGCGGCGTCTGGCTTGACCGTGGCGAACTCGACAAGCTGATCCAGCTGGGTGCCCGCTCCGAGGCGCCGGCCGCCGCAGCGGCACCGGCACAGCACCGCGCCCCTGCGCCGGACTACCGTGGCCGCCCCCAGTTCGAAGACTCCGACTATGGCAAGAAGCACTACGGTGGCAACTACCGCCGCAAGTCCTGGCTGAGCGACATCTTCGATTGATGAGCGCCCAGGCGCCTGAAAAAGGCGCTTGACCCACTACCATCGCCATCCATGGCGTTGAACTGGGTCTGGATCGGCTTTTTCACCGTGGCGTGCGCCACGGCCCTCGTGCGCACCTTGATGGGTGACGAGGGCGTGTTCCAGGGGCTGCTCACAGCCCTGTTCGACGGGGCCCGTTCCGGCTTCGAGATCTCCCTGGGCCTGGCCGGCGTGATGGCGCTGTGGCTGGGCCTGATGCGGGTGGGAGAGCGCGCCGGCATGGTCGAAGCCCTGGCGCGCCTGGCCGCGCCGCTGCTGCGCCGCTTGTTCCCCGAGGTGCCCAATGGCCACCCTACGCAGGGCGCCATGACTATGAACATCTCGGCCAACATGCTGGGCCTGGACAACGCCGCCACACCGCTGGGCCTCACGGCCATGCGTGAGCTGCAGACGATCAACACACGCCAGCCGGACACGGCCAGCAACGCCCAGATCATGTTCGTGGTGATGAACACCGCGGGCCTGACCCTGATCCCGACCTCGGTGATCGCCATCCGCCAGAGCATTGCTGTCAAGCAGGGCCTGGGCGCGAGCTTCAACGCGGCCGACATCTTCCTGCCGACCTTGCTCGTCACCTTCGTGTCGCTGCTGGTGGGGGTGATGGCTGTGGCCGTGTGCCAGCGCCTGCCGCTGTGGCGCGCACGCTTCGCCTTGCCGATGCTGGCTGTGGCCGGCGTGCTGGCCGCCATTGTGACGGCGCTCGCCCAGCTACCGGCAGAGCAAGCCTCGCGCATCGCGGGTGCCACGGGCGCCATGGTGATCCTGGGCATCGTGATGCTGTTCCTGCTGGCGGGGGCGTTCAAGCGCATCAATGTGTACGACGCCTTCATCGATGGGGCCAAGGAGGGATTCGGCGTGGCGATCCACATCGTGCCGTACTTGATCGCTATTCTGGTGGCCATCGGCGTGTTCCGCGCGGCCGGGTGCATGGACGCACTGATGGCGGGCATCGGCTCGGTGGTGTCGGCCATGGGGCTGGACACGGCCTTTCTGCCGGCATTGCCGGTGGGCTTGATGCGGATCCTGTCAGGCGCTGGCGCCCGGGGGCTCATGATCGATGTCATGCAGACCCATGGGGTGGAGTCCTTCGCCGGGCGGCTGGCCGCCATCATGCAGGGCTCTGCCGAGACCACCTTTTATGTGATGGCCGTGTACTTCGGCAGTGTGGGCATCAAGCATGCACGCCATGCGCTGGCCTGCGCGCTGCTGGCCGATGCGGCCGGGCTGGTGACGGCCATC
>CALAKR010000082.1 GCA_937923225.1 uncultured Aquabacterium sp.
GGGGCTCACGTGGTCTTCTCCGGGGTACAGCAGGGCGCCCCGACGAAGATCTCGCTCATGGCGCGCGGGTAGTGTCGCGCAAAGCCCTTGGCCGGACGGGCGCGGGGCTTTGCACGGGCTTGGGGCATGATGCGCGCTCGCCCCTGTCCGCGTTCCCGGTTCACGCACCTTTCATGCCGACCGCGCCTGTTCCTCCCGAAGCCGCACCCGATGCCGCACCAGCGCAGCCCGCCTTGCAGCCCGTCCTGCAGCCGCGCCTGACGCTGCGCACGCTCACGCGCGGTGACGGCCTGCTGGGCCTGCGGCCGTCGGGCGCCTTCGGTCCGCGCGGCGGACAGGTCACCGTGGCCCTGGTCACCTGGCACTACCTGCGCGATGGCACCGAGCTGTGGTTTGGTGCCGCGCCCACCTCGGCCTGGCATCAGCGCGCACCCGGGCAGACCAAGGGCATCGATGCCCAGGGCCAGGTCTGCCTGTTCCGCCGTGATCCCGATGCCGAGGCCGACGCGCTGGACGCCATCACCGCCACCGGCCTGCGGCCCTTGCCGGCCGACACCCTGCAGTGGCGTCAGCCGCACCTGCCCGATCAGGTGCTGGGCGAGCAGGCCCAGCCCTGGTCACTGGTGCAGGAGGACAGCTTCGGCGATTTCTGGGCCGACCAAGTGCCCCTGCTGCAGTCACAGGGCTGGCGCATCGTCGTCGCGCCGGGCTTTGCTCACCTGAGCGTGCCGGTCACGGCCTGGCGCGCCATCGTCCAGCCGGACACGGGCGAGATCCAGGGCCATGAGCCCACCGAGCCCTTGCCCGCCTCGGGCGCCCGGTTCAAGGCCCTGCTGGCGCCACGCCGCGAAGGCTCCTGGCTGCTCAGCCTGGGTGTGGAGGTCGAAGGTCAGTTGCTCGACCTCGCGCCCATGGTGGCTGATCTGGTGCGCCGCGACAGCCGCTGGCTGGGCGTCGAGTTCGTCACCAACCTGGACGACGAGGCCATCGTGTCCTTGCGCGCCCCGGGCGGCAAGCGCATCGACGCCCGCGCGGCGCCCCTCAAGGCCGTGGTGGCCGCCATGCTCGACCTGCTGCTGGACCCGAACCGCCGCGAAGGCCCCTGGCGCCTGTCCGAATGGGACAGCCTGCGCCTGCAGGCCCTGCGCCCCACCCTGCAGGACACCCAGGCCGCGCGCGCCGGCCCGCAGGGCATCTGGCAACTCCAGGGCGATGCCGGCCTGCAGGATCTGGCCCGGCGCCTGCGTGCCACCCAGGGCGTGCAGGCCGTGCCCGCTCCGAGCGGCCTGGGCCTGCAACTGCGTCCTTATCAGTTGCGGGGCGTGGCCTGGCTGCAGTACCTGCGCGAGCAGCACCTGGCCGGCATCCTGGCCGACGACATGGGTCTGGGCAAGACGGCCCAGGTGCTGGCCCACCTGCTGATCGAGCAGCAGGCCGGCCGCCTGCAGGGCGCGCCCGCGCTGGTCGTGCTGCCCACCTCGCTGATCGCCAACTGGCAGGCCGAGGCCGCCCGCGTTGCGCCCAGCCTGCGCGTGCTCACGCTGCACGGCCCCCAGCGCGCGGGCAAGCTGCCCGAGCTGCCTCAGCACGATGTCGTCCTCACCACTTACCCCCTGCTCTGGCGCGACATCGAGCAACTGCAGCCCCACACCTTCCATCTGCTGATCCTCGACGAAGCGCAGACCGTCAAGAACGCCGCCAGCCGCAGCGCCGACGCCGTGCGCCGCGTGCGCGCCCGCCATCGCCTGTGCATGACGGGCACCCCGCTCGAGAACCACCTGGGCGAACTCTGGGCGCAGTTCGACTTCCTGATGCCCGGCTTCCTGGGGGATGCGCGCAGCTTCAAGCGCCAGTGGCGCGACCCTATAGAAGTCAATGGCGAAACCCTGCGCGCCCGTCTGCTGGCCGACCGCGTGCGCCCCTTCATCCTGCGCCGCCGCAAAGATGAGGTCGCCACCGAGCTGCCGCCGCGCACCGAGATCATCCGCCGCGTGCGCCTGGAAGGCCGCCAGCGCGAGCTGTACGAAAGCGTGCGCGTGGCTGCCGACCACCAGGTGCGCCGCGTGCTGGCCAAGCAGGGCTTCGGCAACGCCCTCATCAGCGTGCTCGACGCCCTGCTCAAGCTGCGCCAGGTCTGCTGCGACCCGAGCCTGCTCAAGGGGCACCGCATCCCGCGCACCATGGAGCGTGCCAAGCTGGCCTGGCTGCAGGACACCCTCCCCACGTTGGTCGATGAGGGCCGGCGCGTGCTGGTCTTCTCGCAGTTCACCGAGCTGCTGTCCCTGATCAAGCAGCAGCTGGATGACATCAAGCTGCCGCACCTCGTCCTCACCGGCGAGACGCCACCCGCCGCCCGGGGCGACATCGTCGCGCGCTTCCAGGCCCTGCAGGCGCCGGTACTGCTGGCCAGCCTCAAGGCCGGCGGCGTGGGCCTGAACCTCACTGCGGCGGACACCGTCATCCACATGGACCCGTGGTGGAACCCGGCCGTGGCGCAGCAGGCCACCGACCGTGCCCACCGCCTGGGCCAGACCAAACCCGTCTTCGTCTACAAGGTGCTGGTCGAAGGCAGCATCGAGGAGCGCATCCTGGCGCTGCAGGCCCGCAAGGCCGCCCTGGCCGATGCCGTGCTGGGGCAGGACGGCCCGGGTGCCGTCAAGTTCAGTGAGGCGGAACTGTTCCGCCTGCTGGAACCCCTTGAATGAGTGTCCCAAAAACAGCGAAATGCCCTGTTTTAGAAACATAGGGTTACCACCTAAAACTTCGGGTTTATGCTTATAATGAGCCTCATCCAATGAAAGGGGTTCATCATGGCTCACGCATCCTCGTCTTTCGAACTGTCGACCCTGCCGCAAGACACCGCTGGCAGCGAGCGTCCCGTCACGCTGGAAAAGACGGGTGTCGTGCTGGGCTTCCTGGTGGGCCTGGGGGTGGGCGTGGGCGTCGTGTATGACGCCGTCGGCGCCAGCTTCCTGCCGCAGTGGTCGGCCACGCCCGCCACCGTGGCCGTGGTGGCCCTGTTCACCTGGGCCGGCCTGCGCGCCGCTGGCCGCATCGGTCGCCTGCTGGGCCGCTGACCCCAGCCCGCCGCGCCGGCGCCTGATCGCTGGCCGGCACGTTCCAAGGCCCCGAAGCCGGGACCGTCCGTGAGGGCGGTGCCCGGCTTGATGCTTTTTGGGGCCGCCTTCGCTGCGTTCCGGCCCTAGCGGTACGTCAGTTGCCCTGCTGAACGGGGGCATATCGGCAGTGGATTTCCTCACTTACTTGCCAGTTCAGGGGCCTCAGCCTACAATGGAAGGCTTTTCGGCTTTCGCCTTTTGAACACTTGGTTCGGGCGAGGGCCGTTTTGTGCTTGTTTCAAGCCCCTGTGCATGTTCGTTCAAACACGCCCAAGTGCTTGATTTTCAAGTGATTTTTCAACGGGAACCAAACCAATGCCAACGATCAATCAGCTCGTGCGCCAAGGCCGCAAGGTCGAGGTCACGAAGTCCAAGTCGCCTGCGATGGAAAACTGTCCGCAGCGCCGTGGCGTGTGCACTCGCGTGTACACCACCACGCCCAAGAAGCCTAACTCCGCTCTGCGTAAGGTCGCCAAGGTGCGCCTGACCAACGGTTTCGAGGTCATCTCCTACATCG
>CALAKR010000083.1 GCA_937923225.1 uncultured Aquabacterium sp.
AGCGCCTCGTTGGCGGCCTGGATCCAGTACGACTCATAACGGATGCCGCACTTGAGCACCAGGTGGCGCAGTGCCACATCACGCTCCGTCGGCGCATCGGCGTAATCACGTGATTCGTACTTGCGGTAGGTTTCCAGCCGCTCGGTGTGGAGCTTGAGCCGGCGCTCGATTTCCTTGTCCAGCTTGGTCGGGCCCACGGCGGCCTCGGCCCACAGGCGGACCATCAGATCGTCGCGCAGGAAGGGCAGGTCTTCCTGCTCGGCGATCCAGCGCTTGAGTTCCTTGCGCCCGGCCGGCAGGATCTTGTAGGCCCGTTTGCGCCCCCGCGTGGTTTCCTCCGGCAGCGATTCGATCCAGCCGGAGGCCTCCAGCCTGGCCAGCTCCCGGTAGATCTGCTGGTGCGTGGCGCGCCAGAAGTAGCCGATCGTCTTGTCGAAGCGGGCAGCCAGGTCCGAGCCGGAGCTGGGCCGTTCAACGAGCGCCGTGAGAAGGGCGTGGGGCAGAGACATCCGTGCAGGTTACACCAAGGCAGCCTCATCGGGTCGGGGTTTGCAACCAGTTGCATAGACATGGATCTTGGCCTAGGATGCGGCTCCATGCACCTGGTTGCATAGTCGCCAGTCATTCGCCTGTCCCCACAGCCCCTCTATCGTCCTTGTCCGAGGCTTTCCATGAGCGCCTATCCCCACCTGCTCGAACCCCTGAACCTGGGTTTCACCACATTGCGCAACCGTGTCCTGATGGGCTCGATGCACGTCGGCCTGGAAGAGGCCAAGGACGGCTTCGAGCGCATGGCCGCTTTCTATGCCGAGCGTGCCCGTGGCGGTGTGGGCCTGATGGTCACGGGCGGCATTGCGCCCAATGACGACGGTCGCCCCTACCCGGGCGGCGCCCGCCTGGCCACGGAAGAAGAGGCGGCCAAGCACAAGGTCGTCACCGATGCCGTGCACGAAGCCGGCGGCAAGATCGCCATGCAGATCCTGCACTTCGGCCGCTACGCCTACCACCCGGGCTTGGTGGCGCCCAGCCCCGTCAAAGCGCCCATCTCGCCGGCCACGCCGCGCGAGTTGAGCACCGCCGAGGTTTGGCAGACGGTGGAAGACTACGCCCACTGCGCCGCGATGGCCCAGAAGGCCGGCTACGACGGCGTCGAGATCATGGGCTCCGAGGGCTACCTGATCAACGAGTTCACCGCAGCGCGCACCAACCACCGCACCGACGAGTGGGGCGGTACCTACGAGAACCGCATGCGCTTCCCGGTGGAGATCGTCAAGCGCGCCCGCGAGCGCGTGGGCACCGACTTCATCATCATCTACCGCCTGTCCATGCTGGATCTGGTCGATGGCGGCTCGTCCTTCGACGAGGTGGTGCAACTGGCCCAGGCCATCGAGGCTGCCGGTGCCACCATCATCAACACCGGCATCGGCTGGCACGAGGCGCGCATCCCGACGATCGCCACCAGCGTGCCGCGCGCCGCGTATACCTGGGTCACGCGCAAGATGAAGGGCAAGGTCGGCATCCCGTTGATCACCACCAACCGCATCAACACGCCCGAGGTGGCCGAGCAGGTGCTGGCCCAGGGCGATGCCGACATGGTGTCCATGGCGCGCCCCTTCCTGGCCGATCCTGATTTCGTCAACAAGGCCGCAGCCGGTCAGGCCGATCGCATCAACACCTGCATCGGCTGCAACCAGGCCTGCCTGGACCACACCTTCAGCGGCAAGATCACCTCCTGCCTGGTCAACCCGCGTGCCTGCCACGAGACGATCCTCAAAATCGAGCCGACGGTCGCGAAGAAGCGCGTGGCCGTGGTGGGTGCGGGCCCCGCCGGCCTGGCCGCATCGACCACCGCCGCGCGCCGTGGCCATGACGTGACCCTGTTCGAGGCCGATGCCGACGTGGGTGGCCAGTTCAACATCGCCAAGCAGATCCCGGGCAAGGAAGAGTTCTACGAGACGCTGCGCTATTTCCGCAACGAGCTGAAGGACGCCGGCGTCAAGGCGCGCTTCAACACCCGTGTCACGGCCGACGACCTGATCAAGGAAGGCTTCGACGAGGTCATCCTGGCCACCGGTGTCACGCCGCGCACGCCCGCCATCGACGGCATCGACCATCCCAAGGTGCTGAGCTACCTGGATGTGCTGCGTGACAAGAAGCCCGTGGGCAAGGCCGTGGCCGTGATCGGCGCTGGCGGCATTGGCTTCGACGTGGCCGAGTACCTCACGCACGAAGGCGACAGCCCCTCGCTGAACCTCGAGAAGTTCAATGAGGAGTGGGGTATCGACGCGACCTACGCCGACCGTGGCGGCATCAAGCAGCCGCACCTGCCCAAGCCACCGCGCCAGATCTTCCTGCTGCAGCGCAAGACCAGCAAGGTGGGCGACGGCCTGGGCAAGACCACCGGCTGGATCCACCGCACCTCGCTGAAGAACCGCAATGTGGAGATGATCGCGGGCGCCTCGTACACCAAGGTGGACGACGCTGGCCTGCACATCAACGTGGGCGGCAAGGACATGGTGCTGCCCGTAGACAACGTGGTGCTTTGCGCCGGCCAGGAGCCCTTCCGTGCGCTGCAGGCCGCGTTGGAAGCCGCCGGCCGCAAGGTGACGCTGATCGGCGGTGCCGACGTGGCCGCCGAACTCGATGCCAAGCGCGCCATCAAGCAGGGCACGGAAGTGGCCGCGGCGCTGTGACTTGCCAACACTTCATCGGAAACCGATCATGATGATTTCCCCGACCTTGAAGCCCCAGGCTGCAGCCTCGCTGGCGTTGTGGCACGACATGGTGGCCGGGCAGGACCTGGGCCGCTTGCCTTCGATCCTGCATGACGACGCCGTGTTCCGCTCGCCGATGGCGTTCAAGCCCTATGCGAGTGCCGCGGCCGTCAACCTCATCCTGACCACGGTGGTGCAGGTGTTCAAGGATTTCACCTACCACCGCACCCTGGTGTCGGACGATGGCCTGAACGTGGTGCTGGAGTTCAGCGCGAGCGTGGGCGACAAGCAGCTCAAGGGCATCGACATGATCCGCTTCGATGAGGATGGCAAGATCGTGGACTTCGAGGTGATGATCCGTCCGATGAGCGGCCTGCAGGCCCTGGGCGCCGAGATGGGCGCACGGCTGGCCGCGTTCCTGCCTGCCTACAAGGCATAACCTTTCAGCGAGACACTCCATGCAATTCGAGACCATCCGCACGCAGATCGACGGCCACGTGGCCACGCTCACGCTCAACCGGCCCGAGAAGGCCAATGCCATGAACTGGCAGATGTGGCAGGACATCCGGGCCAGCATGCAGTGGGCCGATGCCACCCCCGAGGTGCGTGCCGTGGTGCTGCGCGGCGAGGGCAAACACTTCACCTCTGGCATCGACCTGAACATGATGATCGGCCTGCAGGACCGCATCAAGGACGATTGCGACGGCCGCCGCCGCGAGAAGCTGCGCCAGCTGATCCTGGAGCTGCAGGACACGCTGACCAGCATCGAGCGCTGCCGCAAGCCCGTGCTGGCGGCCATTCACGGCGGCTGTGTGGGCGGCGGCATCGACCTGATCACCTGCACCGACATGCGCTACGCCAGTGCGGATGCTTACTTCACCGTCAAGGAGATCGACATCGGCATGGTGGCCGATGTGGGCACCCTGCAGCGCCTGCCCAAGCTGGTGGGCAACCAGGGCCTGGTGCGCGAGCTGGCCTTCACCGGTCGCAAGGTCGATGCCCAGGAGGCGCAGGCCATCGGCCTGGTCAACAAGGTGTTCGAATCGCAGGAGGCGCTGTACAAGGGCGTGCACGAGATGGCAGAGCTGGTGGCCGCCAAGTCGCCGCTGAGCGTGCGTGGTATCAAGGAGATGCTGAACTACAGCCGTGACCACTCCGTGCCCGAAGGTTTGAACTACATTGCCACCTGGAACGCGGCGATGCTGATGTCGCAGGATCTGACGGCGGCCATGATGGCCAGCATGTCCAAGCAGACGCCCACCTTCAAGGACTGAGGCCGCAGCACGCGGCGCACCGGAGGCCCCATGAGCACTGCTCCCAGCTATGACATTGTCGTTTTCGGCGCTACCAGCTTCGTAGGCCAGATCCTGGCGAAGTACCTGGTCGACTATCTTGCGCAGCAGCCTGAGCCGGTGCGCTGGGCCATCGCAGGGCGCTCGGCGGCCAAGCTCGACGAGCTCAAGCGCTCCCTGGGGCCCCAGGGCCAGTCGCTGCCGGTGATCGTGGCCGATGCGGCCAATGAGGCGCAACTGCGCGACATGTGCGCGCAGACGCGCGTGGTCGTCTCCACCGTGGGGCCTTATGCGCTGTATGGCGAGCCGCTCGTCAAGGTTTGCGCCGAAACCGGTACCGATTACTGCGATCTGACGGGCGAGGCCCAGTGGATCAGCAAGATGATCGCCAGGTACGAGGGCGCGGCCAGGCAATCAGGCGCGCGCATCGTGCACTGCTGCGGCTTCGATTCCGTGCCCTCGGACATGGGGGTGTACTTCCTGCAGCAGCAGTTCCGCCAGCAGTTCCAGGCGCCGGCCACCGAGGTCAAGATGCGCGTGCGCAGCATGAAGGGCGGCGCATCGGGCGGCACGGTGGCCAGCATGGTCAACGTCGTCAGCGAGGCGACGAAGGATCCGGCCTTGCGCAAGGAGTTGCGCAATCCTTACTCCCTGTGCCCGCCGGGCCATGGGCAGACCGCGCGCCAACGGCCCGTCTCGGGCGCGGTGTTCGATGAGGATTTCAAGGCCTGGGTCGCGCCCTTCGTGATGGCCGCGATCAACGAGCGCGTGGTGTTCCGCTCCAACGCGCTCTCTGGCCTGGCCTATGGCGCTGATTTCACCTACAGCGAAGGCATGCTCACGGGCGCAGGCGCCAAGGGGCGTCTGGGTGCGCTGGGCGTGGTCGGTGGTCTGGGCGGCTTCATGCTGGGCGTGGCCTTCAAGCCCACGCGTGCCATGCTGGAGCGCTTCGTGCTGCCCAAGCCTGGCGAAGGCCCGAGCCCGCAGCAGCAGTTGAGCGGCCGCTACGACCTGCGCTTCTTCGGCCGATCGGCGCAGGGGCAGACCTTGCACGTGAAGGTCACCGGTGACCGTGATCCCGGCTATGGCTCCACCAGCAAGATGCTGGGGCAGGCCGCCTTGAGCCTGGCGCTGGACCATGTTCAAGGCGGCGCCAAGGTGGGCCGTGGTGGCGGCTTCTGGACACCGGCCACGATGTTCGACGAACGCTACATCGCGCGCCTGACCAGGCACGCCGGCCTGGCTTTCGAGGTGTGCTGAGTCAGAAGGCCCAGCGCACTTTGGCCGACACCGACTGGTTCAGGTAACCCGAGGTGCGGCCCTCCATGTCATAGCGCACGGAGTACTCCACACCCTTGCCGGTTTCCTTCGCCAGGCCCGCACCCAGTCGATAGAACCAGGGCGACACATCCAGCCCGTCCGTGACGAAGGCGGGGCCGCCACCCGTGAAGGTCGATGTCGACTTGGCCTGCCTGTTGATGAAGTCATAGCCCAGGCTCGCGTTGGCCAGCAGCTTGAGGCCGCCCTCGAACTGGTGCGA
This sequence comes from uncultured Aquabacterium sp., assembly GCA_937923225.1. Lineage (GTDB taxonomy): Bacteria > Pseudomonadota > Gammaproteobacteria > Burkholderiales > Burkholderiaceae_C > Aquabacterium. The sequence continues at coordinate 5,547 of CALAKR010000083.1, forward strand.
GATCTTGGCATCACCCGTCAGCAGCAGTTCGCGGTAGGTCTGCGCGTCGACATCCAGGTTCAGTGCGCCGGCGCCGTCTTCCGTGTAGCCTTCCGTGCGCATGTGGGTGTAGTCCACGCGCACCGAGGGTGTCCAGCTGGTGGCCGGCGAGATCGGCATCAGCCGGCCGATGCCCACGCTGCCATGCACCACCACGCTGTCGAAATCGGCCTTGGCGCGCGTGCCCATGAAGGTAACCTCACGCGAGCTGCTGGCCTTGTTGGTGCCGACATCGAGCTGGTAGTTGATGTCTGTTTGAGGGTCGATGTTGTAGCTGGCGTAGCCCACCACCTCGAACGTATCGACATCGACCTTGCTGGCCGCCGTGGTCGACTTGCTCTTGATCGAGCTCTTGGCGTAGCTGAAGGCAGCGCCGGCCCGCAGCTTGTCGGACAAGGGTGCATCGGCACCGATCACCAGACCGCCGGTGTCGGATTCGAAGCCAGCCACACCGCGGCGGTTGTTCTGATCACTCCAGTTGCCGAAGGCGCGCACCCAGGCATAGCGGTCAGCCCCGCCGTCGCCAGACGACAGGCCCTGCAGGGATTCGATGCGCGACTGGATGACCTTGTTCATGCCGCGCAGCGCACTGACCACGGCCTGTGCGCTCGCCCCGGTGACGCTGGGCAGGGTCTGCGACACGGCGGCCGCGGCCTCCTCATCGGTCATGTTGTTCAGGCGGTCAAAGATGTCCTGCATGCCCTCGGGGACGCCGTCGTTGAACATGCTTTGCAGCGCCTGCGCTGCGCCTTCTGCCGAGAAGTAGCCAGCCGAGCGCACGGCCGCGGGCAGCCCCACCGAATCCTTCTCTACGATCAGGTCCAGCGCGTAGCCCGGGTCGCTCGTGGTGGCGGCAGAGAACTTGTACAGTGCGCTGTTGTCCTTGACTTTCAGCGTCGAGGCATTGGCGGTCAGGCCGTCGTCTGCAGTCAGCACGCCGGAGATGGTCGAGTCGATGGCCAGCGTGGGGACACCGATGACGTTGACGAACACCGAGGAGCCATCGGCCACCGTGGCCTCGCCCCGCACCTGCAGCGTGCCGTAGGTGCTGGCGTCGGAGAGGCCCAGGCGCAGCGTGCCGCCAGCCGATTGTTCAAAGTTGCCGGTAATGGTCTGCGAGCCCGTGCCCACATCCCACACGCCGTGGTTGCTGGCGATGCCGCCGCTCACGGTCACGCCGTGTTCCTGGTGGAATACGCCGGTCGAGGCCACGTTGAAGTTGCCGACGCGGACGCGCCCCTCGCTCGTGAACGTGCCGTTGACGTTCACCGTGCTGCTGGAGGAGTTGCCATAGGTTTCACCGATGAGGCGGCCGGCATTGAGGTTCAGCGTGTTGATGCCCAGGTACACGTTGCCATCCAGCGTACCGGTGTTGTGGACGATGAAGCCAGAGACGGTGTTGGCGAGCCCCAGAGCACCTTCGTCGCCCCGGATGATGCCAACGTTCGCGATACCGGTAACCTCGGAATGTTCATCGACAACGAGGCCCACGCCCAGGCTCTCGATCACACCGCCGGCGTAGTTCGACAAGAAACTGATTTGCGAGTTCGCCACCTGCATGCCGATGGCAGAGCCCGAGATGGTGCCGCTGTTGCTGATGCTGCCACTGATGGTTGAGCCTTGGATGTCGACGCCATAGCCCATGATGCCGCCGATACCGATGATGGTGCCGGAGTTCACGATGCCGCCGACGAACGCTCCATTGGTGATCGCCACGCCGTAGCCATGGTCCACGCCGCTGTGGCCGCCCATGACGGTGCCGGAGTTGGAGACGCTGCCTTGGACCGTGGCGCTGTCGACGAGGATGCCAGCTGTGAGCGTGCCACTGTTCGTGGCCGTGATGGTTCCAGTATTGGTGATCGAAGGCATCGTGCTGTCTTCGATCGAGATGGCCGGACCATGGTTGCCCAACAGAAGGCCACCGTTCTGAATGTGGCCGCCGGTGCCGGCGCCACCGAGGGAGATGCTTTCCAGGACGCCACCCGAAGTCACGACGACGCTGGTCCCACCATGCAGGTCGCAACTGAACGAGGTGGTGGTGCTGATGGTGATGACGCCATTGACGGCGGTACCACATGCCGGCGTGGCCAGGGCCTGATGCGAGGCCGCGGACAATGCCAGGGCCGCGACGGCCTTGGCCACGGCGCCGACCGCGCTGGACGAGGGGCCTGGTGCCCGGCTGGTGGCGGCTTCATGGGCCACGACAAATGCTTGGCGATGCGCTGACCAGACAACCCGGTGGTTCTTGTTCATGAACAGTCCTGCTTGGAAAATAAGTGGATGAGCCAGCGATGAGGATCGACAAAGGCCCTGGTTTCTTTAGGGATGAATCAACAGGCGGCTACTGCCCTCATGGCTTATTCGGACAAGGCTTCGCAGGGCTGGGGATAACGGCGCCGCGAGCGGCACTTTTCCACTGCTTGGCCAGACGCGACTTGAGGTTCAATGCAGCATGACATCCAAGCTGGCCAGCGCACCCACGCCTGCAGAGGCGGCCCACATCGACGGCATCGCCCACTACATGGCTGACCGGTTCGAGCAGGCGCTGGCGTGCTTCAACCAGGCCTTGTCACTTCAGCCGGCTTTCGGCAGCGCGTACAACAGCCGGGGTTATGTCCTGCAGGATCTGGGGCGCCTGGATGAGGCCCTGGCAGATTTCACCCGCTCGGTCGAGCTGAGCCCGGAGATGGCGATGTTCCGGCTGAACCTGGGCATGCTGCAGCTCAAGCTGGGGCAGTTCGATGATGGCTGGGCCAACTACGAAGCCCGCTGGACCGGCGCTGCGGAGTACCAGGCCGGGCAGTTTGGCAAACCCAACTGCAGCCTGCCTGTGTGGGAGGGGATATCAGGCAGTACGCCCGAGCAGGACAAGGCCCGCGCCATCCTGGTCATCACGGAGCAGGGGTTTGGTGACACCTTCCAGTTCTCGCGCTATGTGCCCTTGCTGGCCGAGCGTTTCAGGAAGGTGGGCTTTGCCTGTGCAGACCCCACCCGGCGGCTGGTGGATTGGTCGTTCGGCGACAGCGTGGTGAGCTTCACCCGCATGCCCGCACCGGCCGGGTGGGATGTGCAGTGCGCCTTGATGTCCCTGCCCCACGCGTTTGTAACCCGGCTCGACAACATCCCGGGCCCGGCGTCCTATCTGCGTGCGCCTGCGGTGGCGCGTCAGCATTGGCGTGAGCGCCTGGAGGCAGCAGCACCCAACAAGCTGCGCATTGGCCTGGCCTGGGCTGGGCGGGCGCAGCACCACAGGGATGCCCGGCGCAGCTTGAGCCTGCCCCAGTTGGCGCCACTGCTGCGTGATCCGCGTGTGGCGTGGGTCAGCCTGCAGAAATGGGCGCCGGGCGACGTGCGCCCGGATGTGCCACAGGGCACCGCCTGGATCGACTGGACCGACGAGCTCGGGGACTTTGCCGATTCCGCCGCTCTGGTGTCCGAGCTGGATCTGGTCATCTCCGTGGATTCGGCGATGGTTCATCTGGCGGGGGGCTTGGGCCGGCCCGTCTGGATGCTCGACCGTTTCGACAACGAATGGCGCTGGCTCTCAGGCCGCGAGGACAGCCCCTGGTATCCGCAGCTCCGCATCTTCAGGCAGGCAGCCTTTGGTGATTGGGGCCCGGTGATCACCCAGGTGGCGCAGGCCTTGAAGGCAACGCCCAATCCCCGGGCGGATGCCTTGCCGGCACAGACGCCAGAGGCCACGCACACCAGCGGCTCGCGCAGCACCACCGGGCAGGCGCCTGCCTTGAGCGTCGACCAGGCCATGCACCATGCGGCGCAACTGCAAGGCGCAGGGCGCCTGCAAGAAGCCGAGCACGTCATCCGGGCCATCCTGCAGGCCAGGCCTGATCATGCGCAGGCCTTGCACCTGCTGGGCCTGGTGGCCTACCAGGCTGGGCAGCCTGCCAAGGCGGTCGAGATCATTCAACGTGCCATCGCGGCAGCGCCTAATGAAGCTGTCTTCCACAGCAATGTGGCAGAGATGAGCCGCCAACTGGGCCGGCTGCCTGATGCGATCCGTCATGGTGAGCGGGCCGTGGCGCTCTCGCCGTCCATGGTCAGCGGGCATTCGAACCTGGGCATTGCCTACTTCGATGCCGGGCAGGATGACCAGGCCCAGGCCTGTCACGAGCGTGCCTTGGCCATCGAGCCTCGCACGCCAAGCTCCTTGAACAACCTGGGCAGCATCGCCCGGCGTGCTCAGGATCTGCAGGCCGCTGAGGCCTGGTACCGCCAGGCGCTGGCGCAGAACCCTGACTACCTTGAGGCTGCCTCCAACCTGGGCGCCGTGCTGGTCGAGGCGCATCGGCCGCAAGAGGCCGCCACGGTGCTGGAGCAGGCCCTTGAGCAGCGGCCGCACTTTCCAGAAGCGCTGTGCAACCTGGGCCTGGCCCGGCTTCAGCAGGATCGCCTGCCCGAGGCGCAAGGGCTGCTGGGCCGCGCCCTGCAACTGAACCCGCACCACGAGGCGGCCAAGGTGGGGCTGGCACGGGTGCAGGCGGCGCTGGAGAAAGCTGCGCTGGCGCCAGCGTCCATGCCCCGAGGCGCTGAATGAGCCGCGTGCGCGGGCCCTCGCCTGTGTGGCCTGCTCGGGCCATGCTGCGGGCCTGGTGGGCCATGGCGACCCTGATCCTGATGGCAGGCTGCTCCGCGCTGCCGTCGCGGCAGGATCGGCAAAAGCTGGCCGATGAACTGGCTGCGCCCAAGGGCTGGCATGCCAGTGTCATCGCCACGGACAGCTTCGACATCCTGAGCTACGGGCCGAAGGTGGCGCCGCGCCTTGAGCAGCTTGACCCACAAGGCACTTTGACGGTCTACATCGAAGGCGATGGCTTTGCCTGGGTCACGGCCTCCACGCCCTCCGACGATCCGACGCCGCGTGACCCGGTGGCCTTGCAGATGGCCCTGGCCCAGCCGCATGGTGCGGCTGCCTATCTGGCCCGCCCGTGTCAGTACACCTTGACCGGCAGCGCGACGGCCCGGCCGTGCCCACAGCGCACCTGGACGTCTGCCCGTTTTGCAGAGCCTGTCGTCCAGGCCGAGTCGCAGGCTTTGGATGAGCTCAAGCGGCGCCACGGCGCCAGCCGGCTCGTGCTCGTGGGCTATTCGGGCGGCGGGGCCGTGGCGGCGCTTTTGGCGGCCAGGCGTGCGGATGTCGTGGGGCTGGTCACCGTGGCGGGCAACCTGGATCACCAGGCCTGGACAAGCCTGCATGGCATCCGTCCGTTGGACAGCTCCCTGAACCCCATCGACCAGGCAGGCCACCTTGTCAGGCTGCGCCAGTGGCATCTCGTGGGTGAGCAGGATCGCGTGGTGCCGGCTGACTTGGCCCGTGCCTTCGTGGCCCGACAGGGCTCGGGCGCGCAAGCCACTGTGATCGTGGAGCCCGGCTTTGGCCATGCCTGTTGCTGGGCTCAGCAATGGCCAAGGCTCTGGACGTCCTTGGCTTTGCCGCATTGAGGCCTGACCCGAAAGGGCTTACTCGGCCTGCAGCAGCTTGGGTTGCTGCCTAGCGTTGCGTGTGGGCTTGATCGAGCGCTTGATGGAGGCCCAGGACGCCCGCAGCAAACCCAGCACGGCCACAAAGGGCAGGGCGGTGCGGGGGCAGTAGCTCACCGTCCAGAAGCCACCATGGCAGGCGCCTTGTGAGATCAGGTCCAGCGGATGCACTGGTGCAGCGGCGTCTGGCGCGGTCTGTTCGGCACCCCGACGCAGATCGTGCACCCACAGCGCGGCCATCAGCGCCGTGGTGGTTTCTGGCTGGAACACTTCCACGCCGAACACATCGGCGGCCTGGTAGCCGGCCGCGATGGCGCGGTTGCTCAGCACGGAGGATGTCTCGGTGGGCGGCGCCACATTGATGGACACCGGATGCCCCGCGGCCCGCGCCACCAGGGCGCGCCATTGCTGCAGCCGCTTGGCCAGCGCGTAATTGGGCCCCTGCTGAATCACCAGGCTGTCGACCACGGCCGACTTGGCGTTCGCGCCCTTGGACACCATCGCCTCGACGTTGGGTTTGAAGAAGCGCGGGCCAGTCACCATCGACAAGCCCCGCTGCAGCAGCTTGGACAGCAGCGGCCGATCACGGAAGCGGGCCATCGAGGTCGCTGCGGTGTGTTGCGGCACCGCGTACACATCGGTGGGCGTGGCCAGGAAGGCGAGGGTGCTCTGCGGGTGCTCGTGGCAGGCCAGGGCCTGCAGCGTATCCATCGCGGCGGCCAGGCGCAGGTGCCTCTCGCCATCGGCGTAGCAGTGGGCGGCCACGTCCAGTGGGCCCTTGAAGCTGCGCAGCCAGTGGGCGATGTCGGGCAGGTGGGTGAGCAGGTCTGCGCCGGCCCGCTCCGTCCAAGGCGTTTGTGCCTCGGCCTGCGTCACCGGCACATGGATCACGGCATTGCCACGTTCGGCGATCGACGCGATGCGCGCCCACATATCGGGGCGGGGCAGGTCGATGGCCACGATGTTCGCGCGCCAGCGGCTCAGCATCTTCAGCGGGCCGGCCTCGCTGCCGGCACCCAGCAACACCAGCGTGCGGTCGGACAGATCGAACCACTGCGGGTTGTCGACACAGTCGATCAGCGCTTGGGCCGCGCTGGATTCGATGATGCCGCGCACGGCCCAGGCCCGGGCCTGCTCGGCCAGTGCTGCGCCCGTGAGCAGCCTGCCCTTGTAGGGAATCGCCAGCGGGTGGCCGGTGTCGAGGGCGCTTCGGTTGCCGGCCAGCGTGTGCGTCTGCAGCGGGCGGCTGAGGGGGGCGCTTCCTGCCTTGAACTGAGCGAGTGCATCGCGCAGGGGCGTGTCCTGCCCGTCGGCTGACCAGCACAGCGCCTTCATGGCGGCATCCAGACCAGCTTGGGCACTGGCCACGGCGGTATCGGGCTGCTGCAGGGCGCCTTCCACCCAGCGTTTGAAATGGCGCGGGTAGTGGGTGCGCCACTGCTTCTCACCCTGCACCTGTGAGGCTGCATCGGCATCCAGCGGGGCCAGGGCCGCGGCCAACACCAGCTTGACCGTTGGCGTGGAGCGTCGTTGCGCTGCGCCCTTGGTGGCGGGGAACACGAGGCCCTGCACGGGTGTGGTGGCGGTCGGTTGGGTCAAGGCGGCTCCGGAAAAGGATGCGAAGGGCGCATTCTAGGCAATTAATGCACAAGTGTGCATAATTCCCTGCAAAGCGGACAGCCTTGTAGCCCGAACTGACGCCAGGCCGTTGGTGCTGGGCCGTGAGGATGATGGGCCAATCGCCCATTCAAGCCCAGGCCCCGGCGCCCACCCGTGATGCCGCGCTGGCGTGTGTGCGTGAGGTGCTTCGGGCGCAGGCCCGCGCCGTCAAATGCTGATGGACCGCTGACGCCAGAAGGCAGCATCCGGCATCACACCTCGGCCAGCCTTGGCGTTGTCTTCCATGTGCTCGGGCCTGCTGGTGCCCGGGATGACGCAGGTGACGGCCGGCTGGCTGAGCACGAACTTCAGCAGCACCTGAGCCCAACTGGTGCAGTCGATGTCCTTGGCCCAGTCGGGCAGGGGGCGATCACGCAGGTTGCGCAGCAGCCCGCCGCCACCGAAAGGCTGGTTCACCAGCACGGCCACGCCCTTGTCGGCGGCCAGTGGGAACAGCCGTTCTGCTGCGGCCTGATCGTCGTAGGCGTAGTTGATCTGCAGGAAATCCAGCGGCTCGCTGCGCAACACGGCCTCGACCTCGTGGAACGCCGAAGGCGTGTAGTGCGTGATGCCGATGTAGCGGATGCGCCCCTCGGCCTTCCATGCCCGCAAGGTCTGCAGGTGCGTCTTCCAGTCGACGAGGTTGTGGACCTGCATCAGGTCGAGCTTTTTGGTGCCCAGCAGCTTGAAGGATGCTTCCATCTGGCGGATGCCGGCGTCTCGCCTGGAGGTCCACACCTTGGTCGCCAGGAACGCCTTGCTGCGATGCGGTGATTTGGCCAGCAGTTCCCCGGTGGTTGTCTCTGAGCGGCCATACATCGGTGAGCTGTCCAGCACCGTGCCGCCGGCGTCGAACAAGGCCTCGATCACGCCGGGCAGCCTGGCATATTCGGCAGAGCCTGGCGCGTGGCCAAAACCCAGCCAGGTGCCGCAGCCGATGACGGGCAGCAACTCGCCCGTTGCCGGGATCTTGCGTTTGAGCATGGCGCTGCTGCTCTTGGCGTTGGCTGGGGTGGTCGTAGATGCCGTGGCTCCTTGACCAAGCGTCAAGGCCAGGGATGCGGCCAGCGTGGCGCGCATGAACTGCGCGCGGGTCAGCCCATCGCGTGGTGTTTCGTCGGTGTGGATCATGGCGGCTCCGAAACAGGGTTGAAGGCTGGTGTGGCGGTTGGTGCGGCGGCCTGTCGCAGGCGCTCCTGCCGCGTGGCCAGCCAGACGCACAGCGCGCACCATCCGGCCGCGATGGGCATGGCCACGAGGGCGATCCCTCCCAGCCTGACGCCGAGCGCGGTGA
>CALAKR010000084.1 GCA_937923225.1 uncultured Aquabacterium sp.
CGCCTGTTCTCGATCGAACTGGCCGATTCTCCGCTGCAGCGCGATGGCGTGGTCTACCGTGCCGAACTGCTGGCCGACGCCCGCCGCCGCATCACCATCGGTGATGCCACCGGGCTGTACAACGACATCCGCTACAGCGCCGCCGAATACGCCACCGCCGGGGGCATCGTGCGCATGCAGGCCCAGGGCGGCATGCTGCTCGAGAAGGACGCGCTCATCGACTTCAGCGGCGGCCAGGTGACCTACGACGCCGGCACCCTCGTGTCCTCGCTGCTGCTGCGCGACGGTGCGATCACCCGCATCGAGAACGCCACCAAGGACCTGCGCTACACGGACCTGTTGTCCGATCCCACGCGCGCCACTGCCGACGAACTCACACGGCTGGGGCTGACGGATGCCGGCATCACCGCACCGGCCGTGCTGGAGGCGCAATCCGTCGGCATGAGCGCCGGCGTGGCCGTGATGTTCGCACCGTCGATGGCGATGGGTGCCACGCTGGACGGCCACGTCACCATGAGCGAGGTGCAGCGCCTGTCTGCCGATGTGGCCGGGCGCGACACGGCGCTCGACCCGAGCACCGGCTTCAACATGCTCTCTGATGCCAGCCGCGAGGTCAACCGCCCCGCCTTGCTGAAGGACCAGCCGCACCTGTACGCATCGCTCAAGCCCACGGCAGGTCTGCTCGTGCTGGGGCAGCACGGCATCGAGAACTCCGACACCAAGGTGCCTGAAAGCACCATGGTATCGACCATCCGGCTGAGCGGCCAGACGCCTGCATTGCCCGCCGCGCCCGCCACCTGGACGGAAGAGAGCTGGCAGCAGGCCCTGGCGCAGATGGGCGAGGGGTTGACCGTATCGACCGAACTGCTCAACAGCGCTCGCCTGGCTGGCCTGTCGCTGCTGGCCGGCACCGTGAGCGTAGGGTCGAGCGAAACCGGAGACCATCCCTCGATCAGGCTGGCATCGGGCGGCAGCTTCAGCGCCGACGCCGTCGCCGGCGTACAGATTGATGGGCACATCACATCGGCGGGCGGCACGCTGACCTTGAGGTCCCGCCAGGCAGACGTGATGCTGGGCAGCCAGGCCCTGCTCGATACGGCCGGCACCGTCCGTGACGAGCGCATCTCCGCGGCACCGGCCAACGAAGGCGTGGCCCGCAACGGCGGCACGGTCACCCTGGACGCCGCGCGCCACGTGAGCTTGGCGGCGGGCAGCGAGATCGATGTCTCCGGTGGTGCATGGCGATCCGCCTCCGGCACCCTGGTGCAGGGCAAGGCCGGCAGCATCTCTCTGGAAATCAACAAGCTCTACACCGATAAGTCCCAGTCGCCCGAAGGCCGGCTGACCGCTGACGGCGTGCTGAGCGGCTACGACTTCAGCGCCGGTGGCTCGCTCAAGCTGACAGGCCTGCCCTCCGTCGTCATCGGCGGCACGCGCGATGACGCGTTCTCGATCGGCACCAACCTGTTCGCAGACCGAGGCTTCGGCAAGCTGGAAGTGGTCAGCATCGGCCACATCGATGTGCTCGCCGGCACGCAGATCAAGCCCCAGCTGGTCAACATGGTCGCCGTGGCACCCCGCCTGGCCGGCTTCACGGCCTTGCCCTATGAGCTCACCGTGCTGGAGGCTGGCCGCCGCCAGGGCAACACCCTGATCCTGAGCGCCAAGACCGAGCCGGCACAGGGCGCATCCGCCACCTTCGGTCTGGAGAACGGCGCCAACCTGACCATCGGCGCAGGGGCTCTGCTCGACCTCGGCATCGGCGGCCGCATCGACCTGAGCGCGGGTGGCAGCATCGACATGGCGGGCACCTTGCGCACCAACGCGGGCAATGTCAGCCTGCGCATCCTGGGCAACCGAGGCGCGACCGTCGGCGGCAACGACATCGAGACTGGCGGCTATCTCCCCAACCAGCGCATCCACCTGATGGCCGGATCGTCGATCGACGTCTCGGGCATCGTCAAGAGCTATATCGCGGATGGCGACACCGCCCTGTTCCTGGGGCAGGCCGCACGCGAGGTGGGCGAAGTCCTGGGAGGCGGTACCGTGACCCTGGGCGGCAGCGATGGCACAGCCACCCGCGGCCGGCTCATCATGGACCCGACGGCCACCATCAGCATCGCCGGCGCCAGCGGCTACCTGGACCGGAGCATCCTGCCGGGCAAGACCCTGATCAGCGCGGGCGCGGGCACGCTCAACATCATGTCCACCGATGGCTTCGCGCTGCTGGGCACGGTGGATGCCACGGCACGCCATCCCTCGGTGAACGGCGGCACCATCAACATCGCCCTGAGTCAGGAAGGCCTGGAGGACCGCACGGATCCTTCCGTGCCTTATCCCAAGGATGATGAGACAGGCCAGCGCACCATCCGCATCACGGGCACGCAAAGCCAGGCACAGGCGCTGAGCAGCAACGGCCAGAAGTTCGCCGAAGGCGTGGTATCCGCCGAACTGCTCAACGGATCAGGCTTCGACCGCATCCAGCTGCGTGCCGATGAAAGCATCCAGCTCAACACCGGCGCGAACCTGGTCGCCGACAACAGCCGCACCCGCCTGCAATCCGTGGTGCTCAATGCCGCGGTCATCGATGTGGCCGACGGTGCCGGCCATGTGATCCAGGCGCACCATGTGGCCATGGGGCCGCAGGCCAGGCTCGGAGACAGCCGGCCCGCCGCGCTGCCCAATGTCGATGCGGCCAGCAAGCGTGCCGCCGCAGGACAACTGGGCGGAGAGGGCTCACTGACCGTCCAGGCCGGTTTGATCGAGGTGTTCGGAGACACGGGCGTGCTGGGCGTTAACGACGTCACCCTGGCGGCCACACTGTCGCGCGCCGCCAGCACCGCGCTGGAGCGGACCGATGGCGAGATCCGCTTCATCGGCCAGCCCGGCAGCAGCAACAAGGCGGAAGACGCGCTCAAGGCACAGTTCAGCTTCAGCGGCAACCTCACCCTCCAGGCGGGCCAGGTGTATGCCTCCACGATGTCCCGGGTCCTCATCCAGGGCTTCGATGGGCTGGGTGATCTCACGAACAGCAAGCTGACGATCAGTGCGCCCGGCAAGGGCAGCACCAGCCAGGCCCCGCTCTCCGCGCTGGCCTCGCTCAAGCTGCAAGCGGACGAGATCGAGCTGGACGGCGTGATCCGCCAACCTTTCGGCACCATCGACATCCAGGCGGGCAAACTGACCCTGACCGATCACGCCCAGTTGTCGGTGTCCGGCGATGGCATCAAGGTGCCCGTGGGCAGCACGGTCGACCAGACCAAGTGGGTCTACGGCACCCAAGGCACGGTCGACACCAAGGGCACGGCCGTCACGCTGGATCCCTCGGCCACCGGCAGCACGGTCATCGACCTGACCTCGCTGCCCATCAACAAGCAGATCATCCTCAACGGCGACACGCTGACCCTGAGCAGCCAGTCGGCCGTGGACGCGCACGCCGGCGGCGACATCCTGGCCTGGGAGTTCAAGAAGGGCGTGGGCGGCAGCCAGGACACCTTCCTGCGCCAGGGCGTGTTCGCCATCGTGCCGAACTACAGCTACGACTTCGCGCCCTACGACACCGAGATCCGCGCCACCAGCGAGAAACTGGGATCCG
>CALAKR010000085.1 GCA_937923225.1 uncultured Aquabacterium sp.
GCGCACCCACGCCTGCCCCACATCCTGCAGGGCGAGGGGCAGCACCAGCAGCAAGGCGGCGCAGATCAGGAAGGTCCAGGTCTTCTGGCGAAGCATCATGTCAGTCGCCCTCCATCAAGACCTGTCAGCCACACGCTCACCCAGCAGGCCCTGGGGCCGCAAGGTCAGCACGAGGATGAGCACCGCGAAGGCGAAGATGTCCTGGTAATGGCTGCCCAGCACGCCGCCGGTGAGGTCACCGATGTAGCCGGCGCCCAGCGCCTCGATCAGGCCCAGCAGGATGCCGCCCAGCATGGCGCCGCCCATGTTGCCGATGCCACCGAACACCGCCGCCGTGAAGGCCTTGAGCCCCGGCAGGAAGCCCATAGTGTGCTGCACCGAGCCATAATTGGCCGCCCACATCACACCGGCCAGCGCGGCCAGCGCCGCACCGATCACGAAGGTGGCCGAAATCACCTTGTCGGGCTGCACGCCCATCAGTTGCGCCACGCGCGGGTTCTCGGCCGTGGCCCGCATGGCCCGGCCCAGCGGCGTGAAGTGGATCAGCGCCAGCAGCCCGGCCATGGTGCCTGCGGCCACCACCAGGATCAGGATCTGGACCAGGTTGATCGTGGCCCCCATGACCTCATACGGCTCGTCGGGCAGCAGGATCGGAAAAGGTTTGTAGTCCGGCTTCCAGATGATCATGGCCAGCGTCTGCAGCAGCAGCGACACGCCCATGGCCGTGATCAGCGGCGCCAGCCGTGGCGCGTTGCGCAGCGGGCGGTAGGCCAGCTTCTCGATCACGTAGTTCAGCAGCATGCACGCCGCCATGGCCACCAACAGCGCCAGGAGCAACAGGGCCCAGCCCGGCATGCCTGAATCGGCCAGCCAGGTCACCACCGTCCAGGCCACGAGGGCCCCCACCATCAGCACCTCGCCATGCGCGAAGTTGATCAGGTTGATGATGCCGTACACCATGGTATAGCCCAGAGCGACCAGGGCATACATGCTGCCCAGCACCAGGCCATTGATGATTTGTTGAATGAAGATGTCCACAGGCGCGATGCGTCTACGTCGTTGGCTGATCTCATGCAAAAAGCCCGCCACGCAGCGTATGCGAGGCGGGCTGATGCCCTGGGATCGGCATTATCCGGGCATTTCCGGAAGCTGCATCCCTCAGAGGTAACAGAGTGACTTAGAACAGCTTGGGCAGCTTGAGCATGTCCACCACCGTGCGGATCAGCTTGGGCTTGAAGCCCGTGTACGGCGGGAAGAACAGCTTGGCCACCATCACCGGGCCGGACTTGAGCACCGCCCGCTCGTGCGAGAAGGCCTTGAAGCCGTAGATGCCGTGCGCGCTGCCGATGCCGGAGTTGTTCACGCCGCCGAAGGGCAGGTTGCCATGCGCGTAATGCAGCACGCAGTGGTTGATGCCCACGCCGCCTGAGCTGGTCTGGGCCATGATGCGGCGGGTGCGGTCCTTGTTGTGGCTCCAGATGTACAGGGCCAGGGGCTTGGGCTGGGCGTTGATCTCGCGCACCACGGCATCCAGGTCGCGCCAGGCGATGATGGGCAGCACGGGGCCGAAGATCTCCTCGCTCATGATGGTGGCATCCGCCGGGATGTTGTCCAGCAGCGTGGGAGCAACGAACGAGGTCCCGACGTCGACCTCACCGCCTTGCAGGATGCGGGCGCCGCGTGCACGGGCATCGTCCAGCAGGCCGGCGATGCGCTGGGTGTGGCGCTGGTTGACCACGCGGGCAAAGTGCGGCGAGGCCTTCTGCTCGTCGGCCGTGCGGCCATAGCGCTCGCCGATCACGCGCTGGCACTCGGCCACGAAAGCGTCCTTGACCGATTCATGCACGTAGATGTGGTCAGGCGCCACGCAGGTCTGTCCGCAATTGGCCAGCTTGCCCCACATCAGGGTCTCGGCGGCCGTCTTGAGGTCGGCCGTCTCGTCGATGATCACGGGCGACTTGCCGCCCAGCTCCAGCGTGACGCTGGTCAGGTGCTTGGCGGCCGCGGCCATCACCACCTTGCCCACGGCGGGCGAGCCGGTGAAGAAGATGTGGTCAAAGGGCAGCGACAGCAGCACGTTCGATGTGGGCAGGCTGCCCTCGAACACGGCCACTTCGTCTTCACGGAACAGCTCACGGATGATGGACACCATCACGGCGCTGACGTGCGGCGTCATCTCCGAGGGCTTGAGGATCACCGTGTTGCCGGCGGCCAGGGCCGACACCAGCGGGCCGAAGCACAGGTTGAGCGGGAAGTTCCAGGGCGCCACGATCAGGCAGCGGCCACGGGGCTGCGCCTCGATCCAGGCCGAGGTGCCGCCGGTGGTCATCGTCGGCCACACGCGCTTGGGGCGCATCCACTTGCGCAGGTCGCCGATGGCGTGGCGCACCTCGTCCAGCACGGGCATGAACTCGGTGCCCTCCACTTCCGAGGCGGGCTTGTGATAGTCGGCCTGGAAGGCCTGGTAGAAGTCTTCCCGACGGGCCAGCATGGCCTCGCGCAGCTTCTTGAGGCGCGCGATGCGCTCGGCCGCGGTCGAGGTGCGCCAGGCCAGCGAGGTGGCCAGTTGGGCATCGAAGGCGTGCTGGATGGCGGCGGGATCAGCCTCGCCGGTGGAGGGGTCGACGACGTGCATCATGGGGCGGTTCATCCTCAGGTCTCCTTGGCTGGCTGGGTGGGCTTTTTAGGCTTGGCTGCTGGCTTGGCAGGCTTCTCGGTTTTGTCAATCGCTTTGGGCGCCTTGGCCGCCTTGGCCGCCTTGGCCGCTTTAGGCACTTCAGCCGTGTCGGGCGCTTGAACCTTCTCGGCCTTGCCGGCTTTGCTGACCTTGGCGAGCTTCTCTTGCTTGAGGCCGGCGCGGATCACCCGGTCAGCCACCTCATTGAGGCTCTGCCCGCTCGCGGCGGCCAGTTCCTGCAGTTCCCTGATCAGATCAGCGTGCAGCTTGGCGGCAAAGGGCACCAGGCCGGCGGCTTGGTCCAGCTTGCGCTGCTCGCGCCGATCCGGTACCTGGCTGGAAGCCTGGCCAAAACGCTGCGGCGAGCCCGCCTGACGCATCTGGCCAGCCACCTTCATCCTCAGGCTCTTGGCCAGATCAGTTCTTTTCATCGACATCGTTCAATCCCATCGTCTCAGCGCCTGGCGATGCGAGGACCATAATCCTTCGGACACGCGCGCACAAGCGTCACAAACGCGATGGTACTCCATCGTTCCATCTGAAAACAATAATTTTCACAATAGACTTTTCCATGCCCCCCTTGCAACAGATCACCTTCGAACTGCGCGGCGAGTTCATCACCCTGGACAGCCTGCTCAAGGCCACGGGCCTGGCCGACAGCGGCGGGCGCGCCAAGACCATGGTGGCCGAAGGCCGGGTGCAGGTGGATGGGCAAGATGAAATGCGCAAGACCGCCAAGATCCGGGCCGGCCAGGTGGTGAGCGTCCAGGGCGCGCGCATCCGTGTGGTGGCAGAGGGTGAAGGCAACGCGGATTGACGGATTGAGTCTGGCGGCACGTCGCCAACCGGTCCGCGAGGGTATCCACACCTGCACGCCATGTTGATCGCGCAACGGCACACCAGTGCGTCGCTCTGACACAGGGGGAACCCGGATCCCCTGAGGGGGCTGCAGGCGCAAGATGCGGGCGTATCGATAGAAGAACGCCTGCCATGTCCTCCCAGAACATCTTCACCCAGGATCTGCCCCGCACCGAGGCCAATTTCGCCGCCCTGACGCCGCTGGCCTTCCTGGAACGCACCGCCCTGGTCTACCCGGACCGCCTGGCCATCGTCCACGGCGCGCTGCGCCAGACCTGGGCCCAGACCTACTCACGCTGCCGCCGCCTGGCCAGCGCTCTGCACCAGCGCGGCATCCAGCGGGGCCACACGGTGGCCGTGATGCTGCCCAACACCCCGCCCATGGTCGAAGCCCACTTCGGCATCCCCATGGCCGGCGCCGTGCTCAATACCCTGAACACCCGGCTGGACGCAGAAGCCCTGGCCTTCATGCTGGACCATGGCGAAGCGCGCGCCATCATCGTGGACCGCGAGTTCAGCGGCGTCGTGGCCCGTGCCATCGCCCTGCGCACCCGCACCGAGCCCCTGCTGGTGATCGATGCCGACGACGCCGTCTACACCGGCCCGGGCGAGCGCATCGGCGCGCTCAACTACGAGGCGCTGCTGGCCGAAGGCGATCCCACCTTCCAATGGCTGCTGCCCGAAGACGAGTGGGATGCCATCAGCCTGAACTACACCTCCGGCACCACCGGCAACCCCAAGGGCGTGGTCTACCACCACCGGGGCGCCACCAGCAACGCCATCTCCAACATTCTGGAGTGGGACATGCCCAAGCACGCCATCTACCTGTGGACGCTGCCCATGTTCCACTGCAACGGCTGGTGCTTCCCGTGGACAGTGGCCGCCCGCGCCGCCGTGAACGTGTGCCTGCGCAAGGTCGAGCCCAAGGCCGTGTTCGACGCGATCCGCGAGCATGGCGTGACCCACTACTGCGGCGCGCCCATCGTGCACGCCGGCCTGGCCAATGCGCCGGACGAGTTCAAGCAGGGCATCGACCACCCCGTCAAGGCCATGGTGGCCGGCGCCGCCCCACCCGCCGCGATGATCGAAGGCATGGAGCACATGGGCTTCGATTTGACCCATGTGTACGGCCTGACCGAGGTCTACGGCCCGGCCGCCGTGTGCGTGAAGCACGAGGCCTGGGACACGCTGGACGTGGGCGACCGCGCCCGCCTCAACGCCCGCCAGGGGGTGAACTACCACCTGCAGCGCAGCGTGACCGTGATGGACCCGCTGACGATGCAACCCGTGCCCGCCGACGGCGAAACCATGGGCGAGATCATGTTCCGCGGCAACATCACCATGAAGGGCTACTTGAAGAACCCGCGCGCCACCGAAGAAGCCTTCTCGGGCGGCTGGTTCCATTCGGGCGATCTGGCGGTGATGTACCCGGACGGCTACGTCAAGATCAAGGACCGCAGCAAGGACATCAT
>CALAKR010000086.1 GCA_937923225.1 uncultured Aquabacterium sp.
GGTAGCTCCAGCTGCCATCGACCTCGATGGTCAAGGTGCCGTGGGCAGGCCCTTGCAGCAGCCTCATCGACAGCGTTGGGCTATCCACATCGGCATCATTGCCCAGCAGATCCAGACGGGTGCCGAAGAGCGTGGCGTCCTCGTCCAGCACGAAGCGGTCATTCACAGCCACCGGGGCTTCGTTGACGTTGTCCACGCGCACCACCAGATCACGCCAGGTGCTCAACTGCCCGTCGCTCACCTGGACACGCACCTCGTAGAGGTTGTCGCCATCGGCATCCATCGGTGTTTCATGGTCAGGCGCTCTGGCAAAGGACAGCACGCCGGTATCGGCATCGATGCGCAGCCACGAGGCATCCGCGCCATCGGTGAGGCTGAAGCCCAAGGCCCCGCCCGGGGGCAGATCCGGATCGGTTCCGGTGATCTGGCCCACCAGCGTGCTGTTCTCGTTCACGCCGAACAGCGCCCCGCCCGTGAACACCGGCGCGGTGTCGTTGAGATCGCTGACACGCACGGACAGTTGTCGCAAGCTCGTGAAGACGCCATCGCTCACCTGCACGGTCAGCTCATAGACATTGTCAGCATCGGCGTCGAGCGGCGCCTCATGGTCCGGCGCAGAGGCAAAGCGCAAGGCGCCTGTAGCAGCATCGACCACGAAACTGGCCGCATCCTGCCCCGCCACCAGGCCGTAGACCAAGCCACCCACCGGGGGTGTGGCATCAGCATCGACCGCACTGAGCACGGTCACGGCCTGGGTGTTCTCCGCCACGACGAAGGCGGCGCCCCCTGTGAACACTGGAGCCTGGTCATTGGCATCCAGCACCCGCACCAGCAGGTTTTGCTGGGTGCTCAGCAGGCCGTCGCTCACGAGTACGCTCACTTCATAGAGGTTGTCCTGGTCGGCATCGAGGGGCTGCTCGTGATCCGGCGCCTGGAGGAAGCGCAGTTCACCGGTGTCCGTATCGATCGAGAACAGCGCGGCATCGGCACCGCCCTGCAGGGTAAAGCTCAGGCGCTGCACCGGCACATCCAGATCCTGCGCTGTGACCTGCAGCACCGTGGCGCTGTTCTCGGTCACGTCCACCACGCTGGCGCTGGTGATGCTGGGGGCATGCAGGTTGCTGGGCAGCACGGCCACGGACAGGAGCTGGCTGTCGGTGAACTGACCGTCAGACACACCCACTTGCACCTGGTAGATGTTGTCGCCATCACTGTCAAGCGGCACGGCCCACACGGGTGGGGCCAGGAAGCGCAAGGCGCCAGTGCCTGCGTCGATGGTGAAGAGCAGCGCATCGTCACCACCCGAGATGCTGTAGTTCAAGGTGGCAGAGGGCCGATCGGCATCCACCGCCGTCACCGTGGTCACGTCCAGCCCCAGTTGCACGACGTTGACGTGGCCCGTGGCACCGCCCCCCTGGCTGGTGATCACAGGTGCGTATTCATTGATACCCAGGACCGTGATACTCAGTTGCTGAGCATCCGCCCCACCCACGCCATCACTGACACCGATGATGACCTCGTACACCGCATCAGCGTCAGCATCCGTCGGGTTCTCCCGATCCGGCGGGCTGACGAAACGCAGCACGCCCGTGGTCGCGTCGATCGTGAAGCGAGCCGCATCGGCGCCACCGGTGATGGCATAGCTCAGCGTCTGCAAGGGCTCGTCCGCGTCCTGCGCCGTGACGGTGGTGACCACGCTGCTGCCTTCGGCCACCGACAGGCTGGCCGTGGCGCCGCCTCCACCCGACGTGATCTGCGGCTGCGCGTTGGTGAAGGACACCTGCAAGGCATTGGAAAACTCGCTGGTGCCCGGGAAATCACCAAGCAGGGTGACCGTGGCCGTGACCCATTCGCCGTCCAGCACACCGGCGAGGTTATTCACGTTGAAGCTGGCCGTACCCGCCACCGGGGTGACCAGGGTCGAGCCCAGGTAGCGCTGCCCTTGCCCGCCCGTGCCACCGCTGGCATAGAACTCCATCCGAGCCACACCCAGGGCCAGGGCTGACACCTGCACCTGCCCGCTCACCACGGTGACCGTGCCATTGCTCACGGCCGTGAGCAACACCGGCGTGTTGTTGAGAAAGTTGGGGCCGCTGTCCAGATCACCTGCGTCATTGGCCGTGGGGCCATCCAGCCCCAGATCGATGCCCAGAGCCCCATTGCCGTACAGGCTGTTGCCCAGGAAGCTGCCCCCCACACCGCTGAGCATGCCGATGCCAGCACCGCCATTGCCGGCGATGACATTGCCTTCGCCCGGGTTGACACCGCCCACCATCACGTTCGATGTGGCGACCAGCACACCTTGCATGCCGTTGCCGCGCAGCACGGCACCACTGCGGTCGGTGCCGATCAGATTGCCCTGCACCACATGCGGGGCCAGCGACACCGCCGACACATAGAAGGCCACGCCAGCCCCGTCATTGCCTGACAACACATTGCCGGCACCTGCGTCACTGCCACCGACCAGCGATGCGCCCAGCGTGCGGATCTCGACGCCGTTGCCGCCGTTGGCCAGCGCCGCGCTGCCCAAGGCGTCCAGCCCGACCACATTGCCCTGCAGCACCGTGCGCTGGTTGAAAGCCAGCACACCGCCCAGCGTGTTGCCGGAGATCAGGTTGCCCTCGCCCACGCCTGTGCCACCGATCGTGGCCGTGCCCAGCCCCGCCAGGGCCACACCCCAGCCATTGGCCACGCGCACCATGCCGGCGGCATCCGTCCCGATGTAGTTGCCCAGCACGCGCGTCCCTGTGATCAACCCATCGAGGTAGATGCCGCGCTCCGCGTTGCCACCGATGAGGTTGCGCTCGGCCAGGGTCGTGCCGCCGATGCGCACCTGGTTGCCCCAAGATTCAATGCCGTCGGACAGGTTGTGCTTGCCTGCGCCCGCGTCACTGCCATCCGCATTGAACGAGCCGAGGTAGTTGCCTGTGATGACGTGGTTGTCAGAGCCCGCGTCGATGTGGATCGCATCGCCATTGAAGCCCCTGATCACCAAGCCACGCACCGTGCTGCCATCGGCCGTGGTGCCCAGCGTGATGCCGTTGCCCGTGATGCCATTGCCATCCAGAACGATCAAGGGGTGGCTGCCAGTTCCAGGCTGGCTCAGGCCATCGATCACCACGGCCTGCGTGATGGTCGGAAGCGCACTGCCCAGCACGACCGTGTATTCACCCAGGCTGCCGGCCGGCCCGCTGAAGGCAAAGCGGATGGTGTCCACGCCCGGGGTGTTGTTCGCCGCGATGAGGGCTTCGCGCAGCGACACCGCACCATCTGTGCCCATCCGTGCATTGAGCTGTTCGATCGTGAAGCTGCTGCCCAGGCCGGTGTCATTGGTGTCGGCCGTGCTGCTCACCACGAGTTGCGACGAGGCATCGAGCGCCCGCACCGTGATGGCCTGCTCGTCATGCCAGGTGCCATCGCTGGCACGGACGATCAGTTCATAGGCATTGTCGCCATCGGCATCGACTGGCAGCTCGTAATCCGGTGGGAGCACAAAGCGCACGGCGCCCGTCACCGCATCGATCACGAAACGGGCAGCATCGACACCGCCGCTGATGCTGTAGACCAGCGGGGTTGAGGGCAGATCGGCATCGACCGCCGTGACCGTGGTCACCGCGGTGAGCGTCTCCATGATGCTCACGGTGGCCGTGGCCCCGCCGCCCAGGCTGGTGATGCGCGGCACCTCGTCGTTCACGCCCGTCACCGTGACGGCCATGGCCTGCGTGTCGATGGACGACCCATCGCTGACCTGAACGATCACGTCATAGACGTTGTCCGCGCCCACATCCTGCGCGGCATCATGGTCCGGCGGCACCAGGAATCGCAGCGCACCCGTGACGGCATCGATGGCAAAACGCGCGGCATCTGCCCCACCGGCCAGGCTGTAGCTCAACTGGCCAGCACCCAGATCGGCGTCCGTGGCGGTGATGGTGGTGACCTGGGTGTTGTTCTCGGCCATGGACACGACCGCGCTGGCGCCGCCCCCCAGGCTGG
>CALAKR010000087.1 GCA_937923225.1 uncultured Aquabacterium sp.
CGCTCACGGTGACTTCGAAGATGCCGTTTTCGTTGACGTTCTCGGCGTTCAGGTTCAGTTGCACGTCGACGTTGGGGTTGCCTTGCTCCAGGAAGATCTGGGGGGCGTTGGGCAGCTCGACGGACAGGTCCTTCAGGTAGATGCGCTGGATGTTGAAGCTGGGTTGGGCTTGGTCGCTCATGTGATCCTCGTAAATCCGTGAATGTCGGTGAATGATGGTGGCCGGGGCGCTGCGGTTGGCGCGAAGAACTCCAAGCCGGAAAAAGGCAACAGGGCCGGATTATCGCCCAGCCCTGTGACAGCCCCGGGTGGGGCGCAGTTCATGGTTTGCAGGGGGCTACCCCTGGTTCCGGGGGCCTTGGCGGGGTGAAAGTGACCCGCCAGCCGCCATCGCGGACATGGCGTCCGCCCGGGCCGTCTCAGGCCGCAGCTTCGCCGCCCAGCAAGGGCATCAGCTTGCCTTGCTGGTCCAGTGCGATCAGGTCGTCGCAGCCGCCCACGTGCGTCTCGCCGATGTAGATCTGCGGCACGGTGCGCCGGCCGGTGATCTGCATCATGTGGTCGCGCTGGGCCGGATCCAGGTCGATGCGGATCTCTTCGATGGCGGCCACGCCGCGTTGCTTGAGCAGCATCTTGGCCCGCTGACAGAACGGGCAGACCTGCGTGGTGTACATCTTGACGTGCTGCATGGTGGGGTCGGCTGCTTGGGGCGGCTAAAGGCTGAAACGGTTGGCTGCCATTGTCCTGCCGAGCGCTTAACCAAGGCGCCGGCAAGGTGTTGGCACCCTGGTGTAGGGCGCCGCGGAGGTGCGGGCTTGGGCTTGGCCTCAGTTGGCCTTGTCGATGGGCAGGTTGGCCTCGCGCCAGGCCCGCAGGCCGCCGCGCAGGGCCTGGGCCTTCTCGTAGCCCAGGGCCTTGAGCTTGGCCACGGCCTTGGTGCCACGTGCGCCGGTGGCGTCCATCACCACCAGGGGCAGCTGCTTGTTGCTGGGCAGGCCCTTCACGCCTTCGGCGATCTGGTCGAGCGGCACGTGGCGGGCATTGCGCACGTGGCCGGCCGTGAACTCGGCCGCATCGCTCACGTCCAGCACCGTGGCTTTTTCACGGTTGATCAGCATCACGGCCTCCTGGGCGCTCAGATCGCCACCGCCGCCGCCGTTCTTGAGCTGCAGCCACGCCAAGGCGCCGCCAGAGCCCAGGGCGGCGACGATCCAGTACCAGTTTTCGGTGATGTAGCTCATGTTTGATGCGTGGCGTGCTTGCCGTCGGGTCTCAGGGTCACAGAGGGCCGCGCGGGCAGGGGGCCCACGCGTAGAGCCGACGATTATAAAATCCCCGGTTCGGCGCCACGGCTTTGACCTGCCGCGCCACCCCTTTTCTGACTGACTCAACCGACGCAGCGCCATGTACAAGCTTGTCCTTATCCGCCACGGCGAATCGACCTGGAACCTGGAAAACCGTTTCACCGGCTGGACGGACGTGGACCTCACGCCCACCGGCATCGAGCAGGCCAAGCAGGCCGGCCGCCTGCTCAAGGCCGAGGGCTACGAGTTCGACGTGGCCTACACCTCGGTGCTGCAGCGCGCCATCCACACCCTGTGGCACGCGCTGGACGAGATGGAGCGCCCCTGGCTGCCCGTGGTGAACTCCTGGCGCCTGAACGAGCGCCACTACGGCGCCCTGCAGGGCCTGAACAAGGCCGAGACCGCCAAGCAGTACGGCGACGAGCAGGTGCTGGTGTGGCGCCGCAGCTATGACACGCCGCCGCCCGAGCTGGACGCCAACGACCCGCGCGGCCAGCGCCAGGACATCCGCTACGCCAAGCTGCAGCCCGACCAGATCCCCCTGACGGAATGCCTGAAAGACACCGTGGCCCGCGTGCTGCCCTTCTGGAACGAAGCCATGGCGCCCGCCATCAAGGCCGGCAAGCGCATCGTGGTGGCCGCGCACGGCAACAGCATCCGCGCACTGATCAAGTACCTGGACAACATCAGTGACGACGACATCGTCGGCCTGAACATCCCCAACGGCATCCCGCTGGTGTACGAACTCGATGCCGATCTGAAGCCCATCAAGCACTACTACCTGGGCGATGCCGAAGCCGCAGCCAAGGCCGCCGCGGCCGTGGCCACGCAAGGCAAGGCCTGATGCGTCAAGGCGCAATGTTGTCCAGCTGCACGCCCATCGGGCAGTGGTCGGACACCTGGCGCCTTTCTTCTTCCAGCGTGTAGGACAGGCGCACGAAGCGCACGCGGCTGGTGGCGAAGCGCAGGCTCTGGCCCATCAGCACGTCGTCGATGTAGCGGGTGTGCTTCTCGCGCGAGGTGCAGGGCACGTAGACCTGCTTGTTGGTGGCCGGGTAGACCATCGCGCCCACGGGGCGGTCGTCGTTGATCGCGTCCAGCATGGCCAGCGGCGCGGCCTCGTCGGGGCCGGCGGCCAGGCGCGCATCGCGGTCCAGGTGGCGGTTGAAATCGCCCAGTACGGCGAAGTGCACCTTCTCGCGCACGCGGGCATCCACCCAGCCCTCGATCACCGGCACCTGCTGGCGCAGGCGGCCGCAGGGCTGGAACTCGCGGTCCAGCGCGCCATCGAAGCAGCCGCTCTTGAGGTGCACGGCCAGCAGGCGCACGGCGTTCTTGGTGTTGGGGTAGAGCGTGATGTCGGCGCCACCACGGCTGCTGCCGTCGATGTCCAGCGCCTGCAGCGGCGGGTTGCAGCGGTAGGGCACGCCCTGGCGGATGGCAAAGCCCACCTTCTGCGGGTGCGCACGCGGCGTGAAGCAATCAAGCTTCCAGCCCTGGCGGAAGGCCTGGGCAGCGGCCTGGGGGCCGTCCACCTCCTGCAGGGCCATGACCACATCGCCTGGCAGTTCCGCCGCGCGCCGGGCGACGGCGGCCAGTGCGTCCAGGTCGGCGCTGCTGCGTGGCGGCGGGGGCTTGCGGCCCGGCGTGCACGGCATGGCGCGCTCATCACTGCGAGGCTGCTGGCGCTGGCAGCGGGCGCGCAGTTCGCGCTCGTCGGCCGGGGCGATCAGCCACTCCATGTTCCAGGTCAGCAGCGACAGCGGCCGACTCTGGGCCTGCGCAGCGCCAGGGGCCATGGCCCAAAGCGCGGCGGCCGCCATGAGGGCGCACGCCGCGCGCAGGATCATCGGGGTACTGCGTCGCGGAGCCGTCATGGCGGAGTCCTCTGGGCTCTGTGGGCTCAGGCCTGGGCGAGCAGGGCCTGGCGGTCGATGGTGTAGGTCTGCGGGCCGGGCGTGGCGATCTTGGCGGCGCCCATCTGGTTGCCCAGTCGCACGCTGCGCACCAGGTCCCAGCCTTGCGACAGGCCGTACAGCACGCCGCCACGGAAGGCATCGCCGCAGCCGGTGGGATCGATCACCTTGTCCACCTTCAGGCCGGGCACATGCGTGGCCGTGCCTTGCACCCACACATTGCTGCCTTCGGCGCCCAGGGTCTCGATCAGGCCCTTGAGGTGGGGCTGGCGCGAAATATCCGCCAGCGGCTGGCCGACGCGCTCGGACAGCATCTTGCCTTCGTAGTCGTTGACGGCCACCCAGGTGGCCTGCGCGATGAAGCGCTTGAGCTCGTCGCCATTGAACATGGGCAGGCCCTGGCCCGGATCGAAGATGAAGGGCACCTTGGCCGCGGCCAACTGGGCGGCGTGCTCGATCATCGCGTCGCGGCCATTGGGGCCGACGATGGCCAGTTGCAGGTCATCGCGCTGGGGCACGGCCTGGCTGTGGGCGTTGGACATCGCGCCCGGGTGGAAGGCGGTGATCTGGTTGTTGTCGTTGTCCGTGATGATGGTGCACTGGGCGGTCATCGCATCGGGCAGTGTCTTGACCAGATCCAGGGGCACGCCCCAGTCGCGCAGGCGCTCCAGGTAAGGGGCGCCGTCGGTGCCCAGCGTGGCCATGATCAGCGGCGTGCCGCCCAGCAGGTGCAGGCTGTAGGCGATGTTGCCGGCGCAGCCGCCGAACTCGCGGCGCAGCGTGGGCACCAGGAAGGACACGTTGAGGATGTGCACCTGGTCCGGGAGGATCTGGTCCGCGAAGCGGCCTTCGAAGCGGCTGATGTTGTCGAAGGCGAGCGAGCCGCCGATGAGGATGGCCATGGTGGTGTCCAGTCAGGAAGAGATCAGGGGTAGAACAGCTCGACGGTGTAGCCCGCCGGTGCGAGGTCAGGGGCGCGCAGACGCCACTGCAGCGTGGTGCTGCTGTTGGCGGGCACGGCGGCGGGCACGGTGGCGCCCACGTCTTTCTCGGCAGCTTCGGCCGGCACGCGCGAGGCGGTCTCGACATCGAACACGCGCCGCACCACCACCGTGCCGTTGGCATCGGTGAGGCTCAGGTCCAGGTGGGGCCAGGCCAGCACGGCGTCGGCACGGTTGTGGATGATGGCGGTGAGGCGGTAGGTGTCTTCGCCCAGGGAGCTGGTCTTGACCAGGGCGATGTTGTCGACCTGCAGGTCTTCGATCTGCATGGGCGGCGAGAGGGTGCAGCCCGTGAGCTGGCACCACTGCGCCAGGTAGGGCGTGAGCTCGGGGTGGCGGCTGGCCAGGCGGTCGTGCTCCTGCTGCACGAACTGCGCGCCCAGGAGCAGGGCCAGGGCGAGCGCGATGAAGGAAAGCAGCCCGCGTATTGCGGGGTGCCGCCAGATGGCCTTGCGCTCGGCCTGTTTGATGAAGCCCGGGGCCTCGGTCTGAGGGCCGCGGCCACGCGTGCCGGAGCGACCCTTGCGCTTGCTGGGCGGGGGCAGGGATTGCTCGGGTTGGTAGCCGTCATCACCGGGCAGGCGCGAGGGCATGGTGGAGGGGCCGGTGTCGCTGTCGGCAGGGGCGGCTGCGCGCTCGCTGGTGTCGGGTTTGACGGTCGCGGCCTGCGCAGGCGCTGGTGTGTCGCCGGAAGGGCGTTGCAACAGCGCGCTGGCGGCTGACGCGGTGGGCGAGGGCGGTGCCTGCTCGTCGGCGTCCGTGGATTCGGACAGGGCGGCGCGGGCCAGTTGCTCGGA